>CAXBGJ010000012.1:0-39238 GCA_963975045.1 uncultured Marinomonas sp.
GAAGCCTAGGAACCCCATCTTCCGTCTTCCCCTTGAAGAAAGGGGAAGAGACTTGGCCTCGGTATTTAATAAGCTATGCGTTAACGAACAAGAGTACATTACGCTTCGCTAATGATGATTGCTTAGTCATGGTTAATATCGCTCTATCTCAAGTTATTGTTCACGATGATATAAAAGCCTTCTCTCGGCTTATTTTAGGTACCGCCCTTCTAGATGTTTTCTAAAGTGCGCGGCGTTTAGCGTTTCACCTGTGGCGCGTTTTACGAGTTCATCTGTGGTGTGCAGCGAGGCTTGTGTCCAGATGTTGTCGCTGAGCCACTGGAAGATGGGGCTTAGGTCGCCACTTTGAATAGCGGTGTCGAAGTCGACGTTTTGTATCATGGTGGCTTTGTATTGAGCGGCGTACATGGCGCCGAGTGTGTAACTTGGGAAATAACCGAAGGCGCCGTCTGTCCAATGGATGTCTTGCATGCAGCCATTTTTGTAGTTGCCTTTGGTGGAGATACCAAGCGTGGCTTTCATTTTTTCGTCCCACAGTGCGGGCACGTCGGTGTGTTCTATAACGCCGTTTATCAAGTCGCGTTCTATCTCATAACGCATGATGACGTGCGCTGGGTACGTGAGTTCGTCTGCGTCTACACGGATGAAACCTTTTTCCACTTGGGTGTAGATTTTGTAGAGGTTCTCTTCGGCAAACACGGGGTCTTTGTGTGCGTTAAAGGCGTCGGCAGAAAGACGCGATAAGTGAGAGATAAAGGGTTTGCTGCGACCAATTTGCATTTCAAAAAACAGCGACTGAGATTCATGAATGCCCATGGAACGCGCTTCGCCGACTGGCAACCCTGCAAAGGCTTTTGGCAAGCCTTGCTCGTAGCGAGCGTGACCGGTTTCATGAACGATGCCCATTAAGGCTTGCACGAAGTCTTTTTCATCGTATCGAGTGGTTATGCGTACATCAGTTGGCACGCCGCCACAGAATGGGTGGACACTTTGGTCGAGTCGGCCGCGATCAAAGTCGAATTTCAGCAGTTTCATCACTTCTAAGCCGAGGGCTTTTTGGTCGACGGTTGAAAAAGTACCAGACGGCATAATGATGGATTCTGATTTCTGTTTTTCCAACACGCTTTCAATCAGTTCTGGTAGCCAGATTTTCACGTCGCTAAATAATGTATCGAGCGATGCGGTTGTGGTGCCCGGTTCGTATTTGTCGAGCATGGCGTCGTAAGGCGTGAGTCCCAGCGCTTCGCTGCGAATTTTCGCTTCTTCTCTGGACAAGGCAACGACCTCTTTCCAGTTTTTCTCGAAACCTGTCCAGTCGTTTTCTTGTCGTTGTGAGCGCCACGCGTGTTCACATTTGGAACCGGCGATGGATTGCGCTTGCACCAAGTCTTCTGGCACTACGGTCGCTTGCTGCCACTGGCGTTTCATCTCACGTAAGCTGGCTTTTTGTTCTGTGCTTAAAGATTCTTGTTCGGCGTTACCAAACAACGCTTCTAGCTGTGGTTGCGTCGATAAACGGTGAATGTGAACCGACAACTCAGCCATGGCCTGAGAACGCGCTTCGCTGCCACCTGACGGCATGTTCGCCGCGGCATCCCAGCCAAGCATGGCTTGAGCATGATTAAAGTGACTGAGTGTTTGGTAATGTGACGTTAATTGGTCGTAGTTGGACATGGCTGTTTTCATCCTATGCGAGAGTTGTTCCGCTTATAGATTGGTGTAAATGAGTGACAGCGACATAGTCGCTGTGATCAGTTACATCTAGTCTAAATCGTTTTATATTTCTTAGACATCAAATATTGTTAGGTGACGATGATGAAGCTAAATGATTTCACTGCGAGCGAAAAAGTGACGTTAGCTCAGCAGTTTTGGGACTCTGTCGCAAATGACCAGAACGCCATTGAACTAACGGCAGCACAAAAAAATGAATTAGATAATACACTGACACCATTCGAATCAGATATAACTGTCGGCTCAGATTGGAATTCGATCAAGCCTAAAATATTGAACTAGATATTTCCCCTAAAACAGAAAAGCCGAGACGTCTTTAAAAGAAACGTCTCGGCTTTTTGCGTTATAACCGGTGCAATTATTTACAGCCGCAGCCTTTGTGTTCGTCGCTCAGCTCTTGCCAGTTTTTCAATTTACTGGTGCCGCCGATGCCTGAGTTGAAGCTGTTGGTTGGGTCAGTTTTTTGGTAAAACTCGCGCAATGCGGGTTTCGCCAAATATTCGTGGCCCACGTTGTGTTCAGCTGGGTATTCCGCACCACGTACGTCGTAGCTGGCGAGAATTTGCTTTTTCACCGCTTTGCCATCAACGCCTTTTTTCATGATGTAGTTTTGATGCATAACATGACAAAAGAAGTGTCCGTAGTACATTTTCACGGCAATTTTATCGTCAATCTCTTGTGGCAATACTTCGAACCAATCTCGCTCATTTCGCGGAAACGCTACGTCGATGGTCATGATGGAACCAAGGTCTTTGCCATTCATAATGTGATGACGGGTCAAGGCGCCGCCTGTCACAAAGCGATGCAAAATTGCCTGATCCGCTTCGCGGTCGGTACAAGCAAAGTAGTCGCCTTCGTTGTCTTTAAAGAAGGTTTCTAAATACGCTTGCGCTTCGGCTACACCGTCGTTGCTGGTTTCGACGATCCAATGATGGTCGTATTTTGCACGAAAATCTTCCATGCGTTTTGGTAAGTGATTCGGGAACATCTGACTCATGTATTGCATGATTCGATCCGAAAACTTGTTCGGCATAAAGCTGAATTTTTCTGCCCAACGATCCACAGTACGCTTGATGGCAAACATTTTAGGAATGTATTTGGTGCCCAGTTTATCGATCACCAAGTAGCTGTCTTTACCGTATTTTTTACTGATGTCGTAACTACTTTTGTGCATGTATTCGCCAGACACGGGCAAATTGCTAAAGGTCGACAACATGTCACGGCGCATTTGTTCCATCACCGCGGGATCGTTCGTGCCGATGTAGAAAACTTGATGTTTTTCAGGAATTGGGAAAGTGTCGATACGAACCGCAAACACGGCCAATTTACCGGCACAACCAGACGATTCATACAAACGACGCGGGTCATTGTTGAAGCGTGATGGTGTTTCCGCGTCTACGTCACGAATACGCTCATGGTATTCATTATCGGAGCCGCGTTTATCAGGGAATTGTACGTCGCTTTCTTGATAGGTTTGGTTCTGTAAATTGGCCAGAATTTCTTCTGGGTCGCTGCCCAAATCAATGCCTAGGTTGTTCACCAATTGCAATTCGCCGTTTTCTGTCACTTGCGCAAACAAGGACATTTCGGTGTAAGCAGGGCCACGTTGAACCAGTGCGCCACCCGAATTATTACACACACCACCGACGATAGACGCGCCAATACAAGAAGAACCAATCACTGAATGAGGCTCACGACCGTAAGGTTTCAGTCGTTCTTCCAAACCAAATAAGGTGCTGCCTGCCAAACCGACAATCTGCTTGCCTTGATCAATCAGCTGAATATCGCTGATTCGCATAGTACTGACGATCACAATCGGGCGATCATAGTCCGCGCCATTTGGCGTGGAACCACCGGTCAAGCCCGTATTCGCGGCTTGCATAATGACAATAACATCTGCTTCAACACAGGCTTGAAGTACTTTCCAGACCTCAACCAAGCTACTAGGACGAACCACGGCGTAAGCTTCGCCGCCACCTAATCGAATACCATTACTGTAGGGTTTCTTCTTATCTTCGTCGGTTAAGGTGTACTGGTTTCCTACAATGGCCTTTAATTTTTCGGCCAGATCTAAGCTGAAACTGGTTGCTATCATAAAAATACTTCGCGACGTGTTGGGGGAAAGACGCCAGTATACTAAACCTAACGACCAGTAAAAAACACTCCAACCACATAATTGAGAATCGTGTTCATAAGGAATGCTTATGTAGAAAAGGAAAGCATCCGTTTTAAAGCTATGATAGCAATATAAACATCGACAGTACTTTCACTGGTATAACACTGTGTAGAACGCCTAGGGAAGATGCGAGCAAGCCCCCTTGCCTCAGCATGTTGACAAAAGCGTGTAATTACAGGCGAGTACCGAATGTGAGCAGTTGACCTATTTTCGAGGTGCTCAACAAAGAATTGAGGCTTTTAAGCCATGCGCTTCAGGTTTGTCACTTCGGTTGGGCTAAAAATGAGAGCAGTGTTTAACTGGATGAATCGGTAAATAAAAGACTTTAGGAGGATTTAAGAGAGATTAAACATGTGGTTTGCCAGACGCTACAAGGCTTATTCGCATATTCCTTAGGTTTCCTGTTTGCTATCTATTAGCATGGAGTCACCTTAAAAAATTGTCTGCGTATTTGGCTCCGTCGATAAAGCTGACGTTTTGCCGCAAGAGTTTACGGCAAGACTATTAAAAGATTTTAACACTCCCCTCTACCAAGAAAATGTCAGCACACTTTAAAAATATCAATAGAGATGAGTAAAAGATATATTTGAATTATTTTTTAAAACTACAATAAATTCTTACCATATCTATTATTTTATCTAGATCATCATCGTTCATATTCGACAACGCTTTTGATAGTATTGTAAGCCTCATATTAATAGTACGATTTTTCAAAAAAAACGATGATCCATACGTTAACCAAACAGGGGAAAAACCAGATATCAACCAAAATCTTAAAGCAATTTTTATTGAAAAATTTGTTTTTTTCTTCAATGACTCATAATTACTAATTGTATTAGTTGAAACTCCAAGTTTTGCTGAAAACTCTTCTTGACTAAGCCCCACAATTTGCCTAAATGCTCTTATATTGTTAGCTACAATTTGATAACCACATTTTTCATCAGAACATAAATCTGATTTATTAAATTTATTAAAAAATATAGAATCATGATCAACATTGCTATCTACTAACATTCTTATAAAATAAAAAAACTCAAGAAATTTATCATGTGAGCAAAGACAAATATAAGATTGGAGTTTTATCATTCGAATATCAAAAATATTATTTTCAAGTAAATCATGATACCCAGATTTCAAAAAAAAATATTGATAAGGAATACCAGCCTTCAACATAAAAGACATAGCTTTTTCACTAGATATTATATCTCCCCCGTTTTCATACTTTCGATATTGCGAAGATGACACAGACATCAAATTAGCAATAGATGACTGGCTCCATTCCATTTTTTTTCTGATACACCTTAAATTTTGACCAATATAAAAAGATAAATCTCTTTCATATTTTTCATATTTTTCATATTTTTCATATTTTTCATATTTTTCATATTTTTCATAAGAATCATTACATATAGGTCTATATAGAAAAATAACTTGCTCTTCAATCCCTAACAAAGACATATATCCTCCCTGATATAATATCGTTTTTAATTTAAATAAGCATTGCGAATCATTGAATGGATAATAGGTGCATGAAATGGTGTGACAAGCCCCATATATACTTTACCAAAAATGTTATGCACATGAATTGCAGTTGAAATACATACTACTGTTTGTAAAGCCTCTGGTTTGAGTGAAATAGAGATAGCTACATCTAAATGCTTATCGTTAAGTCCTACAACAATTTCGTGTTCATTCATTTCTCTAATATAAAATAAATCAATACGGTCTCCTATCGTAAAATCAGAAATATTTTTATCACCAAAGTTGCCAAATTCACCAACATCTTCAAGACCTAAAATACGCACGACTTTATTACGAATAGAGAGAAGTGAATTCGACCATTTAGGTGCAAAACTCACCATTTTACAATAGACATCCAATGGACTCATATTGGTATCTTCCACAATAAAATAGTGTGAATCGACATAATAGGGATTATTCAAGGATAAATTCAAGAGCGTTTTCTGAGGCAATTTTTTTTCAAATACAATCATCTATATGTACCTTCTGATCGAGAATTTTAACAGAATTCAAAAGACCCATCTTTCAAAACTTCTCTAATTTCTTTAAAGTCTCCAGAATTTAAATATTTCTCAGGTCCTTTCTCTAAAAGAATGGCTATTTGTTCCACTCTAGATTTTGCTGAAGTCCAGTATTTTGAATCCCTAGCCCTTTCTCTTAGTTTAATCTGTTCTTCAAATTTAACATCCATTGGCATATTTGCAATTTTTTGTCCAAGATAGGTATCAACAACACAAAGTCCAAGTACACTAAAAAAAAATTTTTTATGCTCAAGCGCATATATCTTAAGTAACATATTAAATGCAGATTTTGTGATTGCATAACCTCCATTTCCTTCTCTTGCTCGAACACCTGCGATTGAACTAGATGCAACACAATGTTTTATTTCAACATTACTTTCTATAAAGGTGTCTAAAACCCATTTATGACTAAAAACATTAACATTCATCATCTTATTCATTTCTTCTAATGGTGTTGTGCTCATTTTTCTCATGCGATCACAAAAAACACCTGAATTTAGAAAAAAATAATCAATTAAATAAATTCCCTTACCTCTAATTAAGTCAATTAAGTCTGAAGTTCTATTCTCGGCGCCATATTCAAAATCAACTTTAAAAAACAATAAATTCGAATATTTATTATCCAATAAAGGCTGTGAGCGTCCAATCAACAAAACCTTAAACCCTAAACTTAAATAATATTTCATCAATTCAAGACCAATGCCTGTACTACCACCAATAACAACGACAGTCCTTTCAGAATTTTCCACTGGTCATCCCTCCATCAATAGTAATAATTGCTCCAGTAATATAACTACTGTCATCTGAAAGCAGAAATGAAACTAAATTAGCAATTTCCTCAGGGGTTCCAAATCGTTTCATAGCAGTAACTTGGAGTTTAACTTTTGTTCTTTCTGGGTTTGTGGCGAGCAACTCTTCTGAGTTCATTCCTCCACTAATCGGACCTGGAGCAACAGCATTGACTCGTACGCATTGCTTATTGTCTTGTCCACATTGTGCATATTCTAAAGCTGTACTCTTGGTAAGACCAACTACAGCATGTTTTGTAGCAACATAAGCAGCTTGTCTACTAATAGGCATTACACCTACACAAGAACTATTATTAACAATAGAACCTCCTGTGTGCTGCATAACCTCAAGCTCATATTTCATACAGTAATATGTACCAAGAATATTTATATCTACGGCTTTTTTCCACTCATCAATACTACTATCGGCTAGTTTTTTTTGCTCAGTAGTAATACCAGCATTATTAAATGCCATATCCAATCGACCTTCTGTATCAACAATTTTATCAATCATTGACTTTACTTCATGTGCAATACTAATATCACACTGATAAAAATAAGCATTTCCATTAATTTTCTGGGTAGCAATTAATCCCAGCTCAGCATTTCTACCACATATGTAAACAGTAGCCCCTTTTTCTGAAAGTGATTTTGCAGTTAAAAAACCCATCCCTTGAGTACCACCAGTAACCAATGCAACTTTCCCTGAAAAACAATCCATATTGTTCATTCCTTAAAATCCATAAAATCCATAAAATCCATAAAATCCATAAAATCCATAAAATCCATTCTATTAATATTGAATATCAATTGACCGTTTATATTTTGGGTTTACACAGCAATATACTCGATCAATTTTTTTATTATATTTATCTTTAAAACAATTACCATCCCATAAACACTTGTTTATTTCATCAAACCTTCCATTTTGACTTTTTATGATTAAATCATTATCAGCAAATAGTGCTCGTGTCATACCCACTATGTCTAAAATCTCATCATCGATAAATTCATCAGCTAAATTCACAGAATCAATAAAACCAGAATAAATCAGAGGTACGGAACAGTATGACTTAAATAATTTAAGTTTGTTTTTACTTTCCCGAAAAAACACTATATTAGGGTGTAAAAAATAATGAAAACTTTCACTCACACACATAGAAGCTTCGAATATATCGACACCAGCCTCTTCTAATTTAGGTACCACATTCTTTAAAAGCTCAACTTTCTGACCAGCATCACCAACCATGTCATCAATACCAATTCGTACGCCAATAATTAATGAGGTAGATGTATTTTTTCGAATTAGCTTTATAATTTCAATAAGAATTTTAGCTCTTTTAATCGGTGTACTACCATATTCATCATCTCGAAAATTAGTATAGGGTGACAAAAAACTGCTCAGTAAATAACCATTAGATGCTTGGATTTGGATATAATCTACACCAGACTGAAAAGCTAATACCGCACTTTGGACAAATTGATCTATAACTTCTTGAATATCATTAAGAGTCATAGCTCTTGTTGCATAACCTTCAACCTTTAATTTCTTCAACTTACATGGAATACCACTTGGAGTAAGAAGAGCCTCACCATCAATAGATTTACCTTGCCCTCCATAATGCTGAAGCTGGACACCAACTAAAATTTCTTTTTCTTTTATTTCGTTTAAAAATTTTTTCAGCGCATTACCATGTTGTTTCGTATACATTCCTAATCCTTTAGGATTAAGGCGAGATAATTTTGTAACACTTGCATTTGGCAAAATAAGTGTTCCAACACCTCCTTTCGCGATACCATGATAAAAAGAGAGCATTTCAGGAGAAAGCGAGCCATCCGCTAAAGCCATATCTATACCCATAGCAGAAAAACAAAGTCTATTTTTTACTAATACTTCTTTGACTTTTATACTATTAAAACTTGAATGTAGATTTTTACTCATTTATATGAGGCCCTCCATGATATGTACTCTTATCAATCAATGTGAAATTTTTAATTGCTAAATTAAGTTTTTTCTGGCAATCCTTGCTGATTTTTTCAACTGATAGAATTGTTTTTTGAGTTTTACCTATATTTTCAAAACCTTCAAATTTCAAGTGACAATGGATATAACCAATGCCATCAATAAATAAAGTACTTCGAATTTTTTCACTGGCTTCAATTTTATCTTTTGAATCCATTTCCACTAAAAATTTATTTATAGATAAAGCTCTTAGATCAGCTTCTATCAATTTATCCTGCCCAAAATTTAGAAAAATTGTGGATGCTATGTTTTTTGTAGGGACAAAATATTGTGAGTGATTGATTTTTGTTCTACATAGCCGATCAAATGTTTTTAAGGATATAACTGGACCAGTTAGAGTTACTTCAGCAACTAACTTTCCATCTTGATAAAATTTAGCTAATTTATGAACCTTCTTATCTATAATCGGATGTAGATTTGGATCAACATCACTTACCCAAATATGAACAGGATAATGTGCATTAACATAATGGAAAAATTTAGTATTTAAACTATCAATAGAAACTGACACATTGCCGCGCTGAACTTCACACGAATGATACAATTGTGTATACATTGCTTGTCTTGCTGCTTCAATGATCATAACACCAGGAACGTGCTCATGATGTTTCCGATAAAAATAGTAGTTATTTGTATTAACGTACATAGTGGAATAAAAATCAGTTTTGAAATCGATTATCTCTTTTAAAATGTAAAATATATTTTCAAAATCTTTTACACTTAAAACATTACATTTCTCTGATACATTATTTGCATAATCGTAGTAATTAATATCTATACGATCAGATAAATCTAGATTATAACAACTAGCGCTATCATTCAGAGAAGAAGAAAATCCTTCATAATCGAATTTAGATTCATCTAAGCCTTTTAGAATAAATTCTTTTTTTGTTTTCATATAAAACTTTTCTAGAGCTTTTTCACTTTCTTCTGATAAATCATTAGTAACTTTATGACTCATCATCATTGGAACTAAAAAATGCCCTTCTGTAATAAGAACATCATCTGAGGAACCTTTGTGAACTATACTTGGTGTTATCAAGCCAAACTCCATATCATCTTCCTTAATTTTTTAAAATTAATCAATAATCCATATTGAAATCTATCAAACTTTAATTAATCTTCTCATAAATTCTTCTGTTGATTTATCAACCAAAATATCGTGACGTTTATTATTTTTTTTATAATTAGTTTTTATTTTTTCAATTAATTTAATTGATGATTTTTCAATATCAAATTCAGAGCAGATCATTGATTCAAAAAAAACATAAGCAGGCAAATATGACATACCAATATAGGAGGCTGTTTGCTGCAATGGTTTAAAAAACTCATCAACTGTAAAGTTATTAAAACCACCAGCACGATAGTCTTCCTCACTACTACCGATAGAAGTACAAATCATAAGTTCCTTACCTTTTAATTTGTCTCCTCCACGCCCATATGCAAAACCAGGTTGAAGAACAGAATCCATCCATAACTTCATTACTGCTGGGCATGAATACCAATACATCGGAAATATCAGCACGACTCTATCATGCTCCATTAATAATTTTTGCTCTTTCTCAACATCTATTTCTAAATTGGGGTATTCTTCAGAAAGATAATGACTATTTATTACTTGATTTCCTTGACAAAAATTAAACCACGATTTATTTACTTTTGAAAGATTATGATTTGGATGTCCAAAAATTGCTAAAATTTTCATTTTTTATTCTCCATTTTTTTATCAAGTTTTTCTTCTAGAGCAACAGAGTTAATATCTGTCGTTTATTTATAGGAACAACCAAAGTATGAAGCTATATAGTTCATTATAAGATCTGTCATTCCATTCAAAAAATATAATTAACACCATCATATATATGATGTTTCTTGTGGTGTTCTTTTGGAATAATCAATTTAACTCTTTGAATTAAAAACACAGATTTAGAATTATGACAAAGATAATGAGAAAATTCCGCTATAGATGATAAAATCCAAAACACTATGACGAAGAATGGAAGAGATTCATTTTCGGGAAGAATCACACATAGGGTCAATAAAAAAACTGGAGTTAGAGGGAGCTGGAATTTAATACAAAATCCAAAGAAATACATATTAAATATATTTCTATAATTGTACCTTTGCTTTATATTATGAGTATGAAATGTGGCAATGAATGGACCTGATAGCGAGGTATAACGATCATTACTATCTATATATATATGAACTAGATTATTTATAAAATCGGCTAAAAAACATGCCAAAACAGCACTTAAAATTAAGAAAACACTATAAAAAAAAGAAGTAATTTGTATATAAACAACCAATACAGAATTTAAAGTATCTAAAAACCTGTATATTTTCTTACTAATATATTGTTTATTGGCAACAGAAAACTGCAACTGATCATCATCCATAAAACACTTTACCTACGCAATATCCATGCATTGATATGCAAATATATATATATATTTATCGAAAATACATAGAAAAACGTGTTTTTCACAATGGATTAAAAACACATAATTGGTAGTGATTTTTATGTTGAAGTTCACTCACGACCAAAATGATAGTGGCAGAACTGAATGTCAGCGAGCACGTCCTATTTCGTGATATTGGGATTTACGAGAGCGAGGCTTGCCAATTGAAGTGGGCAAAGGTCGTGGCGGTGGTATCAAACTTCATCGTAACTGGGGAGTGGGATGGCTATCGTTAGAAAACCAAAAAATAATCGACTTTATCATCAGCCTTGCCATTGCCTAAAGCATGGGGCCGACCTTGTTTATGGGGAATATCCATGCGATTCGTAATAAGCTCATGGCCTCTTTTTCGCCAAAATAAAAAGAAAAATCACCCGCTACGTCAGCGAATCCATATTGGCGAACAAGCATCATCAGACGTTTTGCAGTCTTTCCTTTCTAAAAAGCACCAAACAAAAGCGACGATTGAAACCCTACATCACACTTTTCTATTTAATAAACGTATCTCTATCGTCTATCAAGATTTCATGACCAAGAAACTCAACACGACATTAAAGCCCATTATTTGTACCTTGGTTTTCCCGTTTGGTATCTCTTAGCGTGAGATCACCTTCGAAACGACGTGCGCATTTTTCGTTATGATCGCATAAAAAAGCAGGCATTTTGCCGCAATAATGTGCGGTAAAACCTTTAAACAATTTCAACGCCATCCTTACCAAGCAAAATGTCAGTACATTTTAATCTTCTATCTTTACCGTATATCTCTCATTTCGTTGAAAGAAATTGGTAATATCCTCCAGTATTGGCGCATTGTTTTTCAAAAACCAAACAAACCCGGACACCATCGCAACATGGTTAATGCCATCGTACACTTTGCTTTCTACAGCGCCTTGCTCCGCGTTGATTTTCGCCATCAATTTATCCATATTACTTTTACCGACGATTGTATCGTCTGCTCCCCAAAGCAGCAGCATCGGTGGCTCAGTACCATCAATGAATGTCGATACCTGCATGTTAGGATAATTTTCTGGAGGGCCAAACATATCTATGTAATCCTCTTCATAAGGCACAAAATCATACGGTCCAGATAAACCCGCAAACGCGTTAATAACAGAGAGGGTTAGACCTTCTGTTTGTAAATAACGCTCGTCCGCCGTGATCATTGCGCCGATATGGGCTCCAGCCGAGTGCCCAGCAATAAACAAATGTTCGGGGTCGCCGTTGTATTCAGCAATATGATGATACGTCCAAGCGACAGCCTTAGCACCGTCTTCAACAAACGTAGGAAATATCACATTTGGGTATTTGCTGTAATCGGCAATAACAGTGATGTAACCTTTTCTCGCAAATGCCTCACCGATAAATGGATACATGTTTTTTGAACCCTCTTTCCAGCTACCACCATAGAAAAAAACAACCACAGGAAGCGGCTTTGATGAGAGGTGAGGCGGCACATAAATATCCAATTTTTGCCATGGCTGTGAGCCATAAGCAATATCCTTAATCGTGTCTGTGTCACTAAATGAATTGGGTAAATTTGCTACCCCTAGCCCGACTCTAGTGCAAGCGATGAGCAACAAAGAACTCAGCGCAATAAATACTTTTTTCATCATTAACATTGGCCTTTTGCAAGTCTAAAAATAAAGCCCTTTAACCCCTTATACGCAACAGAGCCAACAATAGACCAGTGCTTTTAAACCGACATCACGAATCACCACTTCTGACAAACGATATTTTCTTTCGATTAATAAAAATCGAAAGTTTGCTGCTGTGTTCTCCTTATAAAAAGTCACCATAAAAAAAGTCGCCATGCCTAAAAAAAGGCATGGCGACTCTTTATATTATTAAAGACAATTAAGTCAAAACGCTAAAAACAATACATCAACACTTAGAAACTCTAGCCGCCAAACACAACCGTGCGTTTGCCATTTAAGAAGACACGTTTTTCGACGTGATATTTCACTGCATTAAACAAGGTGACACGTTCGATGTCTTGTCCTTTTGCCACAAGATCTTCTGGAAAATGCGCATGGTTTACCGTTTGAATGCCTTGAGTGATGATCGGCCCTTCGTCCAAGTCATTGTTAACATAGTGGGCTGTTGCGCCGACCATTTTGACGCCTTTTTCCCACGCTTGATGATAAGGGCGAGCGCCTTTAAATCCTGGTAATAAAGAATGATGGATATTAATCGCGCGGCCGTCTAGGTATTCGCACATGCTTGGTGAAAGCACTTGCATGTAACGCGCTAAGACAACCAATTCAGTATCGTATTGCTCGATCAGCTCTCGTACCTTCGCTTCTTGTTCTAGCTTGGTCTCGGCTGTGATAGGCAAATGGTAATACGGAATGCCGTGCCATTTCGCAAGCTCTTCTAGATCAGGGTGATTTGAAATAATAACCGTCACATCGATATTCAGCTGACCGGTACGGAAACGATAAAGTAAATCGTTCAAGCAATGGTCGTATTTCGACACCATGATCGCCACTTTTGGCTTATGATTTGGCGCCGTCAATTCCCACGTCATATCAAACTCTGCCGCGCGGGAAGAAAACTTTTCAGTGAATGTCGCTTCACTAAAGCCGTCATTTGGAGGGAAAAACTCAATACGAATGAAAAACAAACCCGATTCTCTGTCATCAAAAGAATGAATTTCGTCTATGTAGTTTTCCGCTTCTGCCATGTATCGAGTCACAACATCTACAGTACCAATAAGGCTCGGGCAGCTGGCAGTAAAAATCCAAGGTAAGGTTTTTGATTTCATAAGCTATCTCTTAATATCATTTTGAGCCAATAAAAAGGCTGACCGCTACACGGCCAGCCTTAGTAGAGAGGTAAATAAAAAATTAGGCTTCGATTACAAGGCCATATTCCAGACTAGCATCCTGAATCCATAGCCATACATAATCAGAGAAACTACGACGAATAACCAGTTCAAAACGAGCTTCATCAAGTCGACGCATGGTTGTTGTGGTCTTAGCAAACAGCGTCGACACAACTTTTCCGACTGGGAATACCGTAAGATGTAGGTCAATCGGAGTCGATTTTTTCAACAAATCAATCGCATTTTCACCCGATATTTCTAATACCGTCGAACCGCCACTGCTGTTAACCAGTGAATAATGACCCGGCATTTCATCACGAAATGCCGCTTCTATATTAAAGGTTTCCAAGCCCGGTACTAAAATCAACCACTCATCAGGTGACATCCAACGGATAGAGTAACTATCGTTTTCTACCGATGTGAGTGGTTGTAATGGCAAAGCCACACCTAACACTCGTTCTACTGCCGTTAGTTGATCCGCATTATTCGGATTACAACGCAGAGTCAAATGACCTAATAGTTTGCGCTCACAAAGGTGTACGCCACCAGATTGAGGACCTTGTTTTGCAAGGCTGCCAAAATCCGCGTGATGAAGCGGCGACTGTCCTTCAATCTCAGAATCAGGCACCTGATTCATTACTGCGGCTTTCGTAGCTGCGCTTTGTGCAGCCGTCATTACATTTACATCAGACATTTTGACGTTCCCCTTTCGGATCAAAGAAGATCGGGCTGCAAATTTCAGCTTCAATCACTGTGCCGTCGGCTAATGGGTAATAGACAGTGTCGCCCATTTTATCCAAACCGCCTTTAATAAAGCCCATCGCAATGGAATGACCAAGCGATTCACTCCAGTAACTTGAGCTGATATGGCCTTCGATTGGCATAGGCATTGGCGCTTTTGGATCCAATACCGCTGCTGAACCTTCTGGAATCACTTGCTTCGGATCTTTGGTTTTCAAACCGACTAATTGCTTACGGTTTTCACGTACGCAATCAGAACGACTCATACCTCGTTTACCAATGTAACTAAAGGGTTTCTGGTTAGAAACACACCAGCCCATTCCCAAATCAAAAGGATGAACAGAGCCATCTGTATCTTGACCCGCGATGATGAAACCTTTCTCGGCGCGAAGAACGTGCATGGTTTCTGTACCGTAAGGGGTCAAACCGTGTTTATCACCCGCTTCGATCAGTTTTTCCCATACCGCCATGCCATAGTTAGCCTGAACGTTAATCTCAAAAGATAGCTCACCCGTGAAAGAAATACGGAAAACACGTGCAGGCACGCCCGCCACGGTAATTTGTTTCCAATCCATATAGCGGAAATTATCGTTAGTAACGTCGAAATCCGTCAGCTCTTCCAACAACTTACGGCTGTTAGGGCCAGTAATCGTTGCCGTAGACCAATGATCGGTTACTGTATTGAAATAGACTTCCAATTCAGGCCACTCTGTTTGATGATAAATTTCCAACCACTCGTATACATGAGCGGCGCCACCACTGGTGGTGGTCATAAGGAAGTGGTTTTCACCAAGACAAGCCGTTACACCATCATCAAAGACCATGCCGTCTTCGCCACACATTAGGCCATAACGACATTTACCAACCGCCAATTTAGCCCAGGCGTTAGAGTAAACACGACCAAGGAATTCACGTGCGTCTTTGCCTTGTATATCGATTTTGCCTAAAGTTGATGCATCTAGAATACCAACCGCATTACGTACGGCCAAACACTCACGGTTAAGGGTTTGTTGCATGCTTTCGCCATCTTGAGGGAAGTACCATGGACGTTTCCACTGACCTACATCTTCAAACATCGCACCTTGTTCAACATGCCATTTATGCATTGCCGTATAACGTTCTGGCTCAAACAAAGCACCGCAGTTACGGCCAATAATCGCACCGAATGCAATCGGCGTATAATTGGGACGGAAAATCGTTGTGCCCGTTTCAGGAATTGATTTATTCAAAGCTTTGGCAGCAACGGCCATGCCGTTAATGTTGCCTAATTTACCTTGGTCAGTACCAAATCCCATCGCGGTATAACGCTTCACGTGCTCGATGGCTTCAAAGCCTTCGCGACAAGCGATTTCAATACCCGCAGCCGTCACATCTGTCTGATAATCAACAAACTGCTTAGGCGCCTGAGACGTCGGTTTCAGATGAGGAATATGGAACAAGCTCATCGGCGCCGCGACTTTTAAGGTTTCCACCTTAGGCAAAACAACCTCAACCGCCGACAAACTTATGTTAGCTAACGCTTTCTGACCTGCGTCTAAACCTTCTTGCAAAGCCATTGACGTTTCATACTGACCATTGGTACCACCAGCCGTCAGCTGTTTTTGTGGCGTTGGTCCTGGCAAGAAACCCACGACGGAATCGCTCCAAACAGGACGACTACCGGTATGACAAGATAGATGAATAACAGGACTCCAGCCGCCAGATGTGGCAACAGTATCCGCTTTCAATTTAGTCACTGAACCAACAACTTTAGTGCCGTCAGAATTCAATGCGGCGACAGAAACGCCGGTGACACGCTTAGTACCCTGCACTTCAATCACCGCAGAGCCTAAAATAATAGTCAGCCCACGTTGACGCGCGGCTTCTACACGATCACCTATCGCGGCATCACGTGTATCAACAATCGCGACCACATTACGACCTGCATCGGCCCAATCCAAAGCCGCTTGATAGCCGTAATCATTGGTCGTCATGACCACTAAATCATTACCAGGCACGACGCTATAACGATTGATATAAGCCGATACAGCACCGGTAATCATACAACCAGGTACGTCATTATTGGCATACACCAACGGACGTTCATGAGCACCCGTTGCTAATACGACCCATTTAGCACGCACACGGTGCATGCGCTGACGGGTCATATTAACAGGCGCGATATCTGCTAGATGATCCGTGCGACGTTCATGAATAGTAAGAAAATTATGATCGTGATAACCGTTGACGGTTGAACGAGGCAACAATATTACATCGTCATACGTACTCAGCTCTTCAACAACGGCATGAATCCACTCAGATGCTGGTTTGCCATCCAGTTTTTCGGTGCCGTTCAGTAAACTGCCACCAAATTCATTCTGCTCATCCGCAATAATGACTCGAGCACCACCGCGCGCTGCTGTTAAAGCCGCGGCCAAACCGGCAGGTCCTGCACCGACTATCATCACATCGCAATGCTGATTAATCGTGTCGTAAGTATCTGGATCTTTTTCTCGTGGTGCGCGCCCTATTCCCGCTGCCTTACGAATCATTGACTCGTAGGTATCCCACAAAGACTCTGGAAACATAAAGGTTTTATAGTAAAAACCTGGGGGCATCATATTACCGCCAATCTTACCGATCACTCCCATTATATCGGTATCAACACTTGGCCAGCCATTTGTCGACGCTGATACTAAGCCATCAAATAACTCTTGTTGCGTAGCTCGAACATTAGGTACTTGAGTCGCTTCTGTCGCGCCCAGTTGCAGTACTGCATTCGGTTCTTCTGCACCCGCCGCCACAATGCCACGTGGACGGCTGTATTTGAAACTACGCGCAACAACATCAATGCCATTTGCTAGCATCGCAGATGCCAACGTATCACCTTTGTAGCCTTTATATTTTTTACCGTTGTAGGTAAAAGTTAACGGTGTTGAACGGTCAATGCGACCTCCGTTATTGAGGCGATTCTGTTGGGTCATGATTGCGCTCCTGACGTAGTTTGTTGCTGAGCAGAACTATCAACAAAAGATGGCTGTTCGCCAATCTTGTAAACTTCTTTGATTTCGTAGCTCTGGGTGTCACGAGTCATATTAAAGAATTTCCGACAACCGGCAGCATGCACCCATAATTCATGGTGAAGGCCACGTGGATTTTTTCGGAAAAACAAAAACTCACCCCACTCCTGATCAGAACAGGCTTCAGGGTCTAACGGACGGGCAATATGCGCCTGACCGACAGCATGAAACTCTTCTTCTACACGGTATTCCGCACAATGCGGGCAGTAAATATGTAACATTTTAATCCCCTTTTAGTGCGCTACGCCGGCAGCACCATGTTCATCGATCAGTGCGCCAGTATGGAAACGTTTCATAGAAAAAGGCTCGGCAATTGGGTGTGGTTTCCCATCTGCTAAGGTATGAGCAAACAAGTTGCCAGAACCCGGCGTGCCTTTAAATCCACCCGTTCCCCAACCGCAGTTAAAGAACAAATTCTTCACTGGTGATTCAGAAATAATCGGACTAGCGTCTGGGCAAGCATCAACGATACCACCCCACTGACGGTTCATTCGAACTCGGCTGGTGCTAGGAAACATTTCAACAATGGCTTGGATCGTATGTTCAATTATTCCGTAAGACCCACGCTGGCCATAACCTACCCAGCCGTCAATACCAGCACCAATAACCAAATCGCCTTTATCCGATTGACTCATGTAACCATGAACATGGTTAGACATCACGACCGTATCAAGGAAGGGTTTGATCGGCTCAGACACCAAAGCCTGTAATGGATGAGATTCTACTGGCAATTCAAAACCAGCCATTTTCGCCAACACACCACTGTTACCAGCAACAACACAACCAACACGATCGGCTTTTAGCAAGCCGTATTGTTTCGTTTTTACGCCGGTGATCTTGCCATCATTAATTTCCATATCGATGACTTCACAGTTTTGAATCAAGTCAACGCCCAACGCATCTGCTGCTCGTGCATAACCCCAAACCACGGCATCGTGACGGGCATTACCTGCACGGCGCTGAACCGACGCACCCATGATGGGATAACGAGCATTTTTAGAGCAATCCATGGTTGGAATTTCTTTTTGTAACTGTTCAGCATCAACCATTTCATTATCAATGCCTTGCAAACGGTTAGCGGCCACCAAACGTTCATTAGTACGCATGTCCTGCAATGTATGGCAGGTATGATAAACACCTCGCTGAGAAAACATGACGTTGTAATTCAGCTCTTGTGCTAGGCCTTCCCACAACTGCATAGAATGCTCATACAAAGCGGCCGACTCATCCCAAAGATAGTTAGAACGTACTATCGTGGTATTACGACACGCATTACCGCCGCCCAAATGTCCTTTTTCCAACACAGCAACATTTGTAATACCGTGCTCTTTAGCCAAATAATACGCTGTTGCTAAGCCATGACCGCCGCCGCCAATAATAATGACATCGTATTGCTTTTTCGGGGTTGGATTGCGCCATACCCGCTGCCAGTTCTCGTGGTGGCTAAGACTGTGCTTTAACAACCCAAAGCCTGAATAATGCTGCATCAGATCAGCTCCCTTACATAAAACAATCGACTTAAGCGATTATCGTGGTGTGGTAAATAAAAAATGGGGATGGCTCAAATCAGCCCAGACCGCCATAGGCCATGCATTTGCACTGATAATAAAGACTATGATTTACGCTCTTATGCTTATGAACGTCCAGCGGATGACAATTAGCGACAGAGAATAAAAAGCGACAGGGAAACATAGGGTAGATAAGGCCTGTAACGAAGAAATAGAGAGGCTCAAATGAATAAAAAGTGGTTACTGTATGAATGTCAATGAGAAGCCAATTCAGTCATTTCTCCAAGTAACCAGTCACGAAAAACAATGGCCGATTTAGTAAGTGGTTTGTCTTTAGGGAAGGCTAAATAGTAATTGTCTTTGGTGTGGATTGTGGCATCGAATGGCGCCCGCAATTTCCCTTCAAGACACTGCTTCATTAATAAATCTGGATAGGCCAACATCACTCCAAGCCCAGATTCAACCATAAGGCTTGCTGCAAGTATGGTATCTACTTTATGGCAAATAACATGATTTGGGTCCATCTTGATGCCAAATTGTTCAAACCATTCATCCCAAGAATGACTGACTCCCAGTACTTCAATCAGAGGAAAAGATAAAAGATCAATGGGCTGTGAAATAAGATTGGCAAGGTTAACAGAGCAAAAAGGCTGTATTTCTGCCTTAATCAAAGGCTCTAAATTCAAGCCTGACCAATGGCCATTACCGTTCATAATCGCAAGATCGTGATTGCTTTCTGAAAAGTCTCGCTCCCAATTGGAATGCACCAGTTGCAGTTTAATCTCTGGAAAACGAGCACAAAACTTATAGAGATTATTCGATAGCCACAAACAAGAAAATGCATAATTAACATGCAACACTAAGCGCCCTTTTCCTACCGGCGAAAAAATATCAGCCGTTTTGCGCTGCAAATTATTTAGCGTGCTTTGTACAACGGGAAGGTAAGCCAGCCCACTGTTTGTGAGCGTGATTTTTTTATGATTGCGGATAAAGAGTTCATCTCCAAGATGATGCTCCAACAGTTTAATTTGTTGGCTTACTGCAGACTGAGTCATGTGTAATTCGCGAGCCGCCGCACTAAAATTAAGCAGACGCGCTGCCGCTTCAAACGTTTTGACCCAATTCATCGCTGGAATGTCTGTTTTCATACCTATCCATTAGAGTTACTTATCATTATGGTTAAAATATGTCGTTTGCATAAAAAATACAATCTATCTAGCATACTGCCATTCAGTCAATATTTTTTGTACTCAGGATTACACCATGACATTAAACTGTTCGGATATCATAATCCCAAATCAATCCATTACCTTGGTACAGAAAAACGAGCATAGCCTTACCGTAGACTGGAACGATGGATCGGCCTCTTTGTTTCATCATATTTGGCTAAGAGATAATTGCCCTAGCGCCTTTCATAAAAAAACAAAAGAGCGCGATTTTGACTTACTCAGCGTAAGCGAAAGCATTCACCCTATCGAGATAAAAGTAGGCAAAGAGACACTAGAAATTGAATGGTCTGAAGGCAATCATAGAAGTGTTTTTCTACAATCATGGCTGTTAAAACACAGCTATTCCAGAACAGAAGACTCACCGTATGTGAGCAGTTACCAAAGCTGGGACTCGTCTTTCATTAGCAATATACCTCATGCTAATTACAACAAGATCATGGAGCAAGATTCGGCCTTATATCAATGGATGGTTGAGTTAGATAAGTTTGGGCTCACCGTTATAGAAGATATGCCCAACACAGCTGAGTCGACCATATCGCTTGCTACTCGTGTCGACTATTTACGCCAAACAAATTTTGGAACGACCTTTAATGTGGAGTCTGTCGAATCGCCTATTAATTTAGCCTATACCTCTATTTCGTTGCCACTACATACGGATTTATCAAATCAAGAAACACCACCTGGCTATCAGTTTTTACATTGTTTAGCGAATGACTGTGAAGGTGGTGAATCGACCTTTGTTGATGGATTGCGTGTGGCTGAAGAATTAAAAAGCCAATGCCCTGATCACTTTAAAATCTTGGCCGAACAAGCCATACCTTTTCGTTTTTATGATCAGGATCATGACATTCGCCAACATCATACTGTGATTAATCTAGACAATTTTGGGAATATTATTGAAATCAAATACAACGCGCACTTAGCCGATGTTTTTGATTTACCTGCCAATTTAATGCGTGATTATTATCTAGCGTATCGCAATTTAATGGCTCGCTTACGTAACGAGCGTTTCAAAATTGAATTCAAACTGCAAGCTGGCCAAATGGTGGTGTTCGACAATCGAAGAGTTTTGCATGGACGAAATAAATTTGAAAATACCAGTGGTCGACGTCATTTACATGGTTGCTACGTTGATCGGTCTGAGTTTAAAAGCAGACTGCGTGTATTGGCTCAAACTTATTCATCTCGCTGATTCGGCACATTAATTTGCTCTAGTAACCAATCACAAAACGCCGCCATTCTTGGATCTTGGTTCGGGTCGTCTAGTGTTAATAACGCATAGTCATACCCCGTGGGATGCATGCCTAATGGCGCAATAAGGCGCTGCATCTTTAGGTCATCACAAACTAAGGGAATGGAGCCAATGGCAATTCCCAGCTGGTTTTGTGCGGCTTGTAGAGCATAAAAAAAGTGATCAAAATACTGTTCATTTTTAGGGTTCACTTTCTCCGCATCACAAATCGCTTTCCAGTCATTCCAAGCAGTCGGGCGAGTTCGACTGTGCAGCCAATTCGCCTTAGTTAAATCTTGGTAAATGTGTTTGTCCCAATAGTCTTGGGTGCAAACCGGCCCTGCAGATTCAGAGCATAAATATGTAACCTGATAATCGTTATGAATGCCAAAGTCCATGCGGCGAATGGCAATGTCACAATTCTCCGACAGTAAATCAATGGGGCCGCCCGCCATTCTTAGGTCGACATTTAATTCTGGACACCGTTCTCGAAACTCACCTAGTCGAGGCATTAACCAACGCATTGCCAAGCTGGGTTCACAAGACACGGTAAGAAATGGCGAAGCGCTGTTGTGACGATGAATCTCTTCCACGGTATGACTCAAAGCATTCAGTGTTTCAGTGGCGGTTTTGAACAACCGTTGCCCTGCGGAAGTTAAGTAAACGCGACGATTTCGACGCATGAATAAATCAACACCTATGCGTTCTTCAATTTGTGCGACGGCTCGACTAATTGCGCCGTGGGTTAAATGAAGCTCTTGCGCCGCACGAGAAAAACTTTGGTGTCGTGCTGCTGCCTCAAAAGCCGTCAATGCGCCCAAAGGAGGAAGCCGTCTTTTTATGTGATTATTACTCACAATATTCACCATTTATTATCGATTTTATTTAACAACCCACCCATTTATACTCTTATTATTCACAGATTAGAGTATCTTGCCATGTTAAATATTGATCAATTTGAATTGTATTCCGTTGCTATTATTACTTTATTGGCCGTCATTAGCCCTGGGCCAGACTTTGCAATGATATCAAAAACCGCGTTATTAAAAGGACGAAGAGATGGTCTTTTATGTGCCTTAGGGATAAGCGTCGCCATTAGTGTGCATTTGTCTTATACGCTCTTGGGACTGGGGATTGTGTTCGCAAACAATCTTTGGGTACTGAATACATTGCGATATCTCGGCGCCACGTACCTTATTTGGTTGGGTATTTCTGCCTTATGGCCGGATATAAAAACGGTCTTTTTAAAAGCAACATCTCAGCAGAGATGTGAGCCATTAAAAAGTAAAAACTCACTTCAAAACAAACCGACCAGAAACAGCTCAGCTTTTTGGTCTGGGTTTGCTTGTAACGCACTCAACCCAAAAACCATGTTGTTTATCGTGTCCTTGTTTAGCCAAGTCATTTCAACCGATTCAACGTTGCTAATGGAGCTTAGCTACGGTGCTTATATAGCCATCGTACATTTTGTTTGGTTTGCTTTAGTGGCTTGTTTGCTCACATCTGCCAAAGTCCAAAAGAAAGTACAGGTCTTTAAAATATGGATTGAACGGGTGACAGGCTTGCTGATGACATCACTCGGTTTGCGATTATTCATTAACTGACTCTACACTGCAAAATGCACATTAGTGTGGATGATAAACGGTTCGATAGAGTTGATCTGAAACGGCTGGTAAACTTGTTTGATTTGATATCAACAAGGCTTAAATTATATGTCTACCTCCATAAAATCCGATATTAAAGCAAACAAGGTTGCAGGCTTTGGTGCCCTTCTGATGACGACGTTTTTAGTGGGTTGCAGTGAACCACCCAAACTTGAAAGCCTCGAAGGTTATGCCCAAGGCACCACGTATCAAATCAGTTTTTGGTCTGAAGATGCCGTTCCGGTGACAGAAATACAAACGGCGTTTAACGATACGCTTACACAGATTGATAAAGAGCTGTCCACTTATCGCCCTGATTCCTTCATCTCCGAGTTTAATCGTAGCCTTTCTGTTGCTTGGCAACCCACCTCTCAAGACTTTGTCGATCTGGTTAAAATCGCCCAAGACATACATGCAAAATCAGAAGGTTGTTACGATCCGACGATTGGACCCTTGTTCGATTTGTGGGGTTTTAAAACCGACAAACTTCATGTGCCAACATCGGAAGAACTCACCGCGCTTAAATCAGAGCTTGGAATCGATAAAATAGAGATTGACGAAGAAAATTTGCGAGTGCGTAAAACTCGCCCTTTTTTACAGCTTGATTTTTCCTCTATGGGCGAAGGCTATACCATTAGCAAGTTAAGCGATGTGTTGGAGGCCAAAGGCTACGATAACTATATGGTGCAATTTGGTGGCGATATGAAGATCAAGGGCCACAAACCCGATGGCAACAAATGGCGAGTGGCTATTCAAAATCCAATTCCTTCCGCTGACGGTGCGCCAAAAGTCTATCAAGTCATGACGGTTGTCGACAGAAGTGGCATCACGCTGGACACATCCGGCACGTATAACCGCCATTTTGATGACAACGGCGTAGAGTATTCTCACATCATCAACCCAAGCACTGGCAAACCCATTACTCACGATCTTGTGTCAGCGTCTGTGCTTGGCACCGACCCAAGGATCAGTGATGCGTGGGCAACAGCCATGTTGTGCCTTGGAGCCGTGAAAGGCGAAAAAATCGCTAAAAATGAAAACCTAGAAGTCTTCTTTATAGAAAGGAAAAACGACAAATTGGTTAAGGTCAGCAGCGCGGCTTTGCTTAAAACGGATAGAGTGGCTTTGGATTAAGCACAACCCTAAGTAAATAACCAAGGAGCCTTCTTTTTCGATTAAGACGAAAGAAGGCTTTTCTAACCACATTCTTCACCCTCGCATCATTCACGCCATCGTATTATTCACGCCATCGCATTGTAATGAATACTTTTGTAAAAATTAACCGATCGGTTAATTGCCATTTCTTAATTCCTAGTCTATTCATATATAGACACAGTGATTTATTTGTAAATGGGATACATGATGGTTCATAAAGAAGCCGATAATACCACCTCAATAAATGACAAGATGTTGGCAACAGACATCTTTTTACAACAATTGGTATCCTGCCTGCCGATGGGTGCCATGGTCGTTAATACTGAAGCACAAATTCTATTCGTCAATGACACACTTTCTGACATATTGGGCTATTCACCAAAAGAACTTCTCGGGTCAGACATTGACTCTTTGCTCCCCTTAGCGTTTCAAGCCAATCACAAAAAACTCATGATGCAATATTTTACCCAGCCTCGTAAACGCCAAATGGGAGTGGGTCAAGCGCTTTACGCTCGCAAGAAAGATGGCGGGCATATTCCTATAGAAATTGGTTTAAACCCAATACAGCAAGATGAAAAAACCTTTGTGTTAGCAACATTGATCGACCTAACAACAAGGCAACGTGCTAACAACATGTTCCAGCGTTCCATACAAAATGCCCCTCATGGCGTATTAGTGATTGATACAGACGGTCTTATTCGCTTAACAAATGATGTGCTTTGTGAGTCTTTCGGTTTCACTTCAGAAGAATTGATAAATCAACCAATGGAGATGCTTTTGCCTGAACGGTATCGCAAGCATCATGATCATTTACGTCATTCTTTTCACCAAAGTCCAACACCTAGAATGATGGGTGTAGGCCGAGACCTTACCGCCTTACATAAGGACGGTCGGGAGTTTCCGGTGGAAATAGGGCTAAGCCCTTTTGAAGATGAGGAAAATAATGAATTGGTGCTTGTTTCTTTATTGGACATTACCCAACGTAAACGCATGGAACAGGAATTACGTGAAACCAATACTAATTTAGAAGAGTTTACCTATGTTGCGTCTCATGATTTACGCTCGCCATTACGGGGGATTGCTGATTTATTAGAATGGGTTAAGGAGGATCTTGATTCTGAAACACTACCACAGGTTATGCACAACATTGATCGAATTGATGTTCGTATTCAACGGATGGAAAAGCTCATCGACAATCTATTGACCTATGCGCGAGCGGGGAAAATAGAATCCAATACGCAGAACATAAAGGTAAATGTGCTATTCGATAATATCTTTGAATTATTAGAAGTTCCGCATGGCATCACCGTAACGCGAGACATCCAGTTAGAGCGCTTCACATCGGTATGGACACCTCTAGAAACGGTCATGCGTAATCTCATCAGCAATGCCATTAAGCATCATGATAAAAGCACTGGCTCAATAGCGATTGGCTGTGTGGCAGAAAACAACCTTTGCCACTTTACTATTTGTGATGATGGCCCTGGCATTCCTGAAGCCGCATTTGCACGTATTTTTCGTTTATTCCAAACGGTGACGTCCAATGAGCGCAGCGGTACGGGGATTGGTTTGTCTGTCAGTCGTCGTTTAGTCGAAACGCATGGCGGACGCATCAGTATTGAATCAAATGCTCATCAACGAGGGGTGACATTTCATGTTTGGTGGCCTCGATTTTTAAGGAAAGATACGCATGATTAAAAAGTTAAGCGTTCTCATCGTGGAAGATGACGATGTCGCCGCGGAATCCATTACTCGTAGCCTAAAAAAAGTGGCACCGGATATAGATCTTGTTTACGCAGAACACGGCAAAATAGCCATTGAAATACTCGAAAACAAGCACCCAAACAGAACGTTAACCTCGCCCTACTTGGTCTTGTTAGATTTAAACATGCCGGTCATGAATGGCTTTGAATTTTTAGAGTATGTACGTGATGATTCAAAGCTACAAGATACGGTTATTTTTATTCTTACAACGTCAAATGATGACAATGATCGTTCACGAGCTTATGACAGTAATGTTGCTGGCTATATGGTCAAATCAGCGGTAGGACCTCAGTTTGCAAAATTAGCTGTACTAATGAACGCTTATAGAAATGCAATTGAGCCAAATAGTTAAGCTCGGAGGTATTATGGAAGTATTAGAAGCCGAAGTAATTCATGCCTTAAAATTACTCATCGTTGACGACGACGATGTTGATCGCGAACGTCTGCGCAGAATGCTGTCTAAATCTGATATAGATACCGACATTTCGGAAGCCTCTTCTGTGGAAGACTCGATGATATTTTTAAACAACGACGATTACGATTGCGTCATTGTAGACTATCGATTGGGGCTTAGTTCTGGGCTCACGCTTCTGAGCACAATACGCACGGCTATGAAAAACCCTTGCGCTGTGATTATGGTGACGGGGTTAGGAGACGAAGAAGTCGCTGCTGAAGCCATGCGACTTGGTGCTAGCGACTATTTACTCAAAAGCCAGCTACAAAGCCCACAACTCATTCGCGCTATTATTAGTTCCATTCATAAAACTGAGTTAGAAAAAAAACTCTATGATATGGCGCATTACGACAATTTAACAGGATTAGCCAGCCGCACTTTGCTACTGGAAAATTTGCAGCATATTATCATCAATAGAGAGTCAGCCGCTGTTGCATTTCTTGATTTAGATGACTTTAAACCTGTTAATGATAATTATGGTCACGATTCAGGTGATTATGTACTGGTGACCATTGCAAACCGACTTAAACAAATTATTCGTAAAAACGACACACTTGCTAGAATCGGTGGTGATGAGTTTGTCTTATTATTACGAGATGTCACCAGTCAAAAAGAATGCGATGGTTTTCTCAATCGACTGATCTGTTTGGTAAATACCCCAATTGAATTGATAGACTTTGAATGTCAAGTTCAAGTGTCTGCAAGCATTGGGGTCACGTTGGTTTCAAATGATAGTTTAGACGCAGACACCATTTTACGCCGAGCCGATCAAACCATGTATCAAGCTAAGAATATGGGACATAATAATATTCTGTTTTTTGACCCTGAAGAAGAACATCGTCAATTCACACGAAGATCCATGCTCCAAGCCGCTGAACGAGGCATTGCACTCCGTGAATTTGAACTCCACTATCAACCTCAGGTAGATATGGTGCATCATACTCTGATCGGAGTTGAGGCACTTATTCGCTGGAATCATCCAACAATGGGATTCCTTTACCCAGGTCAATTTAGTGAAGCGTTAGAGCATCCAACTACAGGAATATTAATTGGGGAATGGGTACTACAAGAAGCTCTGCGTCAGCACACCATATGGCAAAAAAAAGATTTAGTCATCAGTGTCAACATAGCCCCGGCTCACCTACTCAGCAGAGGATTCGCTAAACGCCTAGAGCAACAATTACAAAATTCACCCAATATCAACCCCAAATCATTGGAACTTGAAGTATTAGAGACGGTTTCAATGTCTGATATCCACAACGCAGTTGACGTTGTAAATGCCTGCTGTAAATTAGGCGTTCAAATCGCACTTGATGATTTTGGAACAGGTTATGCTTCACTTAGCTATTTAAAGCAACTGCCATTAAATACCTTAAAAATTGATCGGGGTTTTGTGCAAAATATTTTATCTAACCAAGAAGATCGATCAATCGTCGTTTGTATTGTCGAGTTAAGCAAAGCATTCAAGTACAACCTAATTGCAGAAGGCGTTGAGTCGCTGGAACACGAGCAAGCGCTTATTGATATAGGCTGTCTACGAGGTCAAGGCTATTACATAGCCAAACCTATGCCAGCTGACAAATTGACAGAATGGATTCAATCTTACCAGCTACAACACTGTATCCATTAGATCACCCACTCAGATTAATTCATATTTTGATACCTTTCGCCGCTTTTACCATCTATAAATAGCGGCGATTTAATCATGTGCTCTAAATAAAACCAGGGTAAAAAATACCTTCTATCCTAATACCTTCTATCCTAATAAAAGACAGAAGGTATTTTTGTATTTAAGCTAGAAAAACGACTAGGTTAAAGTGTGCTTTTTAAGCTAGAAAAACGACTAGGTTAAAGTGTGCTTTTTAAGCCAAGTTCTAAGCCACGCACTTCTGCTAAGCCTTTCATTCGACCTAGTTTTGAATAACCTGGTTGTGTGTTTTTATCTAAATCATTTAATATTTGATGACCGTGATCCGGTCGCATTGGAATCAGACCCGGTCCTGTACCACCATTAGAAAGGTTGTCGTCACGCTTCTTTTCTTCTATTAGAAGCGCCCGAACCACACCTATCATATCTACGTCACCGCCTAGATGAGATGCTTCGTGAAAACTGCCTGCAACCTCTTCTCTTTTCGTCGAGCGCAAATGTGTAAAATAGATACGCGAGCCAAACTGCTTGATCATATCCACCAGATCATTGTCTGCACGTACGCCGTAAGACCCAGTACACAATGTCAGACCATTCACATCGCTTGGTACAGATGCTAGCAACCATTCTACATCGTCTTTGACCGAAACCACCCGCGGCAAACCAAGAATTGGACGCGGTGGATCATCTGGATGAATCGCTAATTTTAGTCCACCTTGTTCTGCGGCTGGAACAATGGCTTCTAAGAAAAGTTTTAAATGGTTACGCAGTGTGCCTTTATCAATGTGATCGTACTCAGCCAACTTGGATCGAAATTGCTCTAGCGTGTAGCTTTCTTCTGCGCCCGGCAAACCTGCAATAATATTGGCAACCAGACGGTTTTTGTCTTCTTCTTTCAAGTGATCGAGGAAGGTTTTTGCCGCGGCTTTTTCTTCATCATTGTATTCAGTTTCTGCACCTTTTCGTTCTAGGATGTACAATTCAAAGGCAGCAAAAGCCGTTTGGTCAAAGCGTAAAGCGCGTGATCCATCTGGCAACTCATACGCAAGATCAGTACGAGTCCAATCAAGAACGGGCATGAAGTTGTAGCACACGGTATCAATGCCACATTCAGACAGATTCAACAGCGTCTGTTTGTAGTTTTCAATGTATTCAAGGTAATTGCCAGTGCGCTTTTTGATGTCTTCGTGCACAGGCACACTTTCGACCACAGACCAACGAAGTGTGTGCGCTTCTATCATGGCTTTGCGAACTTTAATGGCCTCTATTGGCCACACTTCACCATTAGGAATCTCATGTAAAGCCGTCACAACACCAGTCGCACCCGTTTGACGGATATCCGTCAACGTTGTTTCATCATTTGGTCCAAACCAACGCCAAGTATGTTCCATTTTATCCTCCGAAATCCGCAGTCTCACTGTTATTGAATGACAAGCATTCTGCAACACCGCTTGAAATAATTGTTTGATACGCATTCAGCACTGCTTGAGAAAACATCTCATTTTGGCTGAGTTTTGTAGAAAAAATATCGTTTAACTTTAAAGCTTCACGAACCAAAGTTTCTGAATCTGGACAGCGTGTATGAAGCTCACTCAATGTCTGAGCCATTGGGTCATCCACGGCATGTTGATTCCCTTCAAGGTCTTCACCTCGTACATAAAAAAGCCATGCAGCAACGCCAAGTGCTGTCGCGGTAAGCTCGCCTGGTTGAGTACTTTTCACCAAGTACTCTTCTGCGCCGCTTAACCAGCGCTGAGGGATTTTTTGCGATCCGTCCATCGCAATTTGAGACAACTGATGCTGCAAACTGTCGTTAGAAAATCGGCTGATTAAGGTTTCGATGTAGGTTTGAACTTGCACATCTTCTGGCATATTCAAAGTGGGTGCAGCGTCAACACTCATATAATGACGAATCAAGCCGACAAACTTTTCATCCGCGACGGCTTGTGCCACGGTTTTATATTTGGCCGCCAAACCAACGTAAGCGAGCAAGGAATGGCTGCCGTTTAGCAAACGCAACTTCATGGTTTCAAATGGGTGAACGTCTTTGACCATTTGCACGCCGTCATGCTCCCAATCTGGGCGGCCTTGAGGGAAGTTATCTTCCACGACCCATTGGCTAAAGGCTTCACACATCACGGCATTTTGATCGTCACAATTAAGCTCTGTCTTGAGGCGTTCACGTGATGCATCCGACATGGCCGGCACAATTCTATCCACCATAGAACTGGGAAATGCAACATTGTCTTGAACCCACTGAGCAAACGCTGCTGAACGATGCGCTGCCAACTCACACACCGCTTGGCGCGTTAATCGGCCGTTATTTGGCATATTGTCACAGGACAAGATAGTAAACGGCGGAAGGTTTAAATTTCTTCTGCGATACAAGGCTTCCACCAATATCCCCAGCGCGGTTTTAGGCGCCGTTGGGTTCTGGATGTCATGCTGGATACTAGGGTCATCTTGACGCAATGTTTTTTCAGTAGGCGTTAAGTAATAGCCTTTTTCGGTAACGGTTAAGGTCACTATTTTTGTCTGTGACGACACCAGTTTTTCAAACAAAGGTTCTTTATCAAAACCAGCAAACAAGGCGTCGCGAATCGCATTGATCTCACGTAATTCAACATGCTGACTGTCTTGGTATTCGGCAATGTGATAGCGACAATCGTTGGCTTTTAGCTGATCGACCAATTGCACGTTTGAGCGAATATTGACTGCGCAAATCCCCCAATCACCACCTTGGTTTCGGTTGAGGTTCTTTTCTATGTAGACGGCTTGATGCGCTCGATGAAAGGCACCTAATCCAATGTGAACAATGCCAACATTCACCTGGTCTGGAACGTATGAGGTACTTGTTGTTTTTATTTTCATAAGGATCTCTTTTATGCCCATTCGATATTTACTGACTAAAATCCATTCTGTATAAAAAAGTATTGCCCTTAAATAAACATTAATAGACACACCTTAAAACTAACGAATAAGTGATATATTGAACCAAAGCTTTTTTTCGGTCAACCAATATGTAAAATTGGTTGACCACTTTTATATATTCCTTTACATTGGACAAAATGCACAACAAGACACTCAAGCAGAATCAATAAAATGATAAATACATTTACTAAGCCCAAACGCCTATATCAAGAAATTGGGCTTAAGTTATACGAAGAGTTAAGCGATTCTCGTTATAGTATTGGAGATAGACTCCCGCCTGAGCGCGAGGTGGCAGAACGTTTAGGGGTCAGTCGTGCGGTTGTTCGTGAAGCATTAATCATGCTGGAATTAATGGGATTGGTTGAAGTTCGTAAAGGCAGTGGGATTTACCTTATTAAGCAACCTGAAGACAACACTTCAGCCGATGGCTTTGAAGCTTCTTTAGACAAAGACGATGTTGGTCCCTTTGAAATGATGCAAGCAAGGCAGTTGCTTGAAAGTCATGTGGCTGAGTTTGCCGCCACTCAAGCCACCAAGAAAGACATCATTAAAATGCGTGATGCATTAGAGCTTGAAAAGAAAAACATTGAAGTACTCGATAACGATCATGCCGCCGATAAACTATTCCATCTCGCGATTGCGGAAGCGACTCAAAATAGTGTCTTGGTCGATTTGGTTGAAAACCTATGGGAACGACGTGAAAACAGTCCAATGTGGAAACAACTTCATTCTCACATAACAGACCAAGCTTACCGAAAAAAGTGGCTTATTGACCATGAGAACATTCTTCTCGCCATACAGCAGAAAAAACCTGATATCGCACGCATGGCAATGTGGCGCCATCTGGAAAATGTTAAAGATACATTAATGTTGCTGTCGGAACATCAAGACCCCAATTTTGATGGTTACTTATTCAGCACAAACCCTGTACAAATATCCTGAAGCTAATTAATTCAGCCTTTCAAGACGCTCCATTTCTAATTAAATACCTCACGTAAAATACTCACTTTTACACTCTACACTGATGTCTTCATGTTGTTACACAACAGAATCTCTTCAGGCTTTGTAAGGCTGATCATGACAAAAAAGTCATGCCTTTGTGTAAAACACGGCCAAACTTTGCGTTACAAAAGTTTCTAAACTGCTTTTTAGTTTCATTAAAGGAAAAGTAACTTCCGCTTAGAAAGAAGGTTGGTAGACTGCGGCGCAAATCAAAAACAAACAAAAAAAGAGAGTCTTAGATGATCATTAATGACGCCATGACAGTGCAAGATCAACGCACTAGTAAAATCATACTAGCCATTGCTGCTATCACCATTTTATTAGCCACTGTTGCAGACAAGATGCCCAGTGGAATGATTGGTGCTTTAGGAATCATGGTCATCTCTGGCTTCATCCTAAATTACATTGGCGACAGAACACCGATAATCAATCAGTTTTTTGGTGGTGGCGCCATCGTGGTTATTTTTGGTTCTGCTTACTTATTCCATAGCAATATTTTCCCTTCCAGCGCTGAGCAAAACATTACCACCTTTATGAAAAGTGGCGGTTTTTTGGCTTTTTATGTGGCCAGTCTTGTAACCGGCTCTATCTTCGGTATGGACACACAAACCCTGAAAAAAGCGGCGCTGAAATACATTCCTGTTATTCTGGGGTCGGCTTTCTTTGCCTGCATCCTCACAGGTTTGGTTGGCATGCTAGTGAGTAAAGATTTTTACGATTCCGTTATGTTAATTGCTCTGCCTATCATGGGTGGAGGTATGGGCGCTGGTGCTGTGCCTTTGGTTGAGATTATGTCAGGAAAAACGGGGATGAGCTCTGAAACCTTGATGTCTCAAATGGTGCCAGCATTGGCCATTGGTAATGCGATCGCCATTATAATCGCTGGGTTGTTAAACAAACTAGGACAAATTGCCCCAAGCCTTACTGGTAATGGCCAGCTTATTCGCGGTCAAAAATCAATCGAGCACGAAGACCAAAATACATCTCCACTAAATGTAACAATATTAGGCATTGGTGCTTTGCTAGCCGTCAGTATGTATTTCATTGGCACTTTACTGTCTAGCTACATCAGCATGCACACCTATGCATTGATGATTCTGTCTATTGCGATTATCAAGGTGTCTGGCATTATGCCAAAAGCGTTAGAACAAGCGGCGCACTCTTGGTACAAATTTGTGGTTGGCAACTTAACACCAGCCCTTTTGGTTGGTATCGGCGTGGCTTACACGGATCTAAACCAAATCCTAGCGGCTCTTTCCCCTATGTACTTTTTGTTAGTATTAACCACGGTACTAGGCGCCGTGTTTGGCGCTGGCTTAATCGGTTGGTTAATGGGCTTCTACCCTATCGAAGCGGCCATCACTGGCGGTCTTTGCATGGCAAACATGGGTGGTACGGGTGACGTGGCGGTTCTTGCGGCAAGTAAACGCATGGAGTTAATGCCATTTGCACAAATATCTTCTCGAATTGGCGGCGCTTTCATGCTGATCCTTGCAACACTCGTGGTTCAAGCTATCGCTTAAATCAAGCCTTCAATTACTGTTCAAAGAATAGGGAAAAGTCCACCGCGGCGGCTCCCTTTCTTTAGCCCTTCAAGTGTATGCTGTATCATTGTTTTTCTTATTTTTTCATTAGTAATGAAGCGCAAATGACACTCAAGTCTTACCTCGCCTTAATCACCATTTCGACTATTACCATTATAGTTGTTGCCATTGCACTGCTATTTGGCTATTCCTTACAAAATGCCTATTTAGACGGCATCAGTAAACGTGGATTAGAACTGGCCCGTGTGGTTGCCCATGACGACAACGTTATTCTAGCGGTAAAAGCGAGTAACCTCGGTCAGCCAACTTCATTACAAAATCATATCGAAAGCCTACGCAGCCAAATCGACGCGTCTTATATTGTGGTCGTCAATAAGAAAGCGGTTCGACTCAGCCACCCTACTGAGTCGTTGGTAGGGCAAGTATTTATTGGTGACGACATTTACCCAGTGCTAGAAGAAGGACACGCTTTAACCAGCGTAGCCAAAGGCTCGTTAGGTGAAGCCATTCGTAATTTTGCGCCAATCAGAGATGAGAGTGGCATTATTGGCGCAGTCAGTGTGGGCTATTTATCACAAACCACCAGCGAATTAATTCATCAGCACTTACGTGAAGCCGGTTTATTGGTCATCTTTGTTTACCTACTCGGTGTCATTATTGCCATCGTTCTTATCGCTAAATTAAAACGCACATTTTTATCACTGGAACCGGAAGAAATTGTACAAAGGTTCAAAGAGCACGAATTGATATTAGATAGTATTCGCGACGGTATTGTCGCCATTGATCATGAGCAGAACATCACCGCGATTAACAGCATGGCAATTGAATGGCTAACCATGAACGTGCTTAGCCCATCACAGGTGATTAGGAAGCCGCTGAGAGAGCAATCCCAAAGCCTTTCTCATTTTGCACTAGAAGCCAAAGGGCAAATTACACAAAACCGTTTCAATCTAGGAAAATTAGAATTCATTGCCACCTTGTACCCTATAAAAGTTAAAAAAGGCGAAGTCGGTTATGTGATTGTATTTTTCCCCGATCATGGGGAGAAATCACTTGAGCAAGAACTCATCGCAACAAAAAATTATGCGGATTTATTGCGTGCAAAAACACACGAATACGCCAATCGCTTGAATGTTTTGTCTGGCATGTTACAAGCGGAACATTATGCAGACGCGATAGAGTACCTTCAGCAAGAAAGCGACGGTGACCAAGTCGTGTTAAGACAGATCATTAAAACCATCGAAAATAGCGCTGTTGCGGGGCTGATTTTTGCCAAACATAATAAAGCCAAAGATTTGAAAGTTGAAATGCTGATTGAAAGCGACTGCCAGCTTGGCAGGTATCCGCCGGAAACCAATGAAGCCTTAGTGACTCTAGTCGGAAATCTGATAGACAACGCCTTACTAGCCGCTTGGACAAACAGGCTGCTTACACCACCTTTTGTAAAACTGTATATTAGTGACCGCAATGCTCACATCATGATACAAATCGAAGACAGCGGCGCTGGCGTTGACCAGCAGTTAGAAAATCGAATTTTAGATTTTGGCGTCAGCAGTAAGCACAACATAGAGCAACATGGCATTGGGCTATATTTGGTTAAAAAAGTCGTTGATCAATATCACGGCAGCCTTGATTGGGAACGCAGTGAGGTTAATACCACTGTTTTTAGTATTTACTTAGAAAAACGAGCGCTAACAAGATGAATCGCATTCCTGTAATGATAGTGGAAGATGATCTACGTGCTAGCTATGTATTAGAAAGTACCATCAACCAGCACACCGATTTTTACGTCGTGGCCGTCTGCGAAAGCTTACTTGAAGCAGAGCTGAAAGCAGAAGCCTTTGAACCGGAATTGATTATGGTCGATATTTCTCTGCCTGACGGCAATGGCATTGACCTCATAAAATCGTTAAAAAATAATGGTGTTCAGGCCGCTTTCATTATGACAACAGCCGAAAGAGAAGCCGCCACTATCGAAAAAGTCATTCAACTTGGCGTAATGGATTACCTTGTCAAACCAATTCGAATGTCTCGCGTGCTTCAAGCACTTAATGATTATTTAGACTTTAGAAAACGACTGACCCAAAACGATAAAATTGATCAGCAAGACATCGATGCACTGTTTAGAAAAAATGCGGCTATAGACAACAGTAGAAAAACCCCAAAAGGTATCGATGAACATACGTTGGAGAAACTAACCCAATATATTACTACGCTGGATGACACTTCTTTCACAGCAAAAGACATCGGCGAGGCCGTTAATCTTAGCCGTATAACCGCTAGGCGATACCTTGAGTATTTAGAAGCACAAGGTCAGGTTTGTATGACGCTAGACTATAAAACGGGTGGCAGACCAAAACAACGCTACATGAAAATGACCTAATTGTTTGTATGGCTTGCTCTCTTACGCGTCTATTTAGACCATTATTTAAACGCAGCCCCGTCGCCAAAAAAGTTATTTTTATTGGTATCGATTACTTGTGTTTTTCATTGTCCAAATCATTACTCGACAACAATAAGCACTCAGGAAAGCCCATAGAAATTACCGCATTCATCGATGATGAACCATGGAACAATCGAACTGTGGTAAACGGAGCGACAGTTTTCTCACCTAGCGAAATTGCCGCACTGGTGCAAAGAAACAAAGTGGATTTAATTATTCAGATACAAGGAGAGTCAATCGATATAGCGGACAATATCTGGGAAAATATTGTTAAGACAAATGCAAAAATAATCACCTTACACCAAGATCAAGACATGACCGCAATGCAGCAAAGCATTTATAACGCCTACTAATTCAGCCCTCTGCCTCGTGATAAAAAAATTGGGCTAAGATTAGATCTCTAGCCCATCTTTTAGCCCCAATGATCGTTAATAAACAGAAGCGGATGCCACTCGTTCAGTCGATAACCCCATTGCAGTTTTTAGAGATTGGGTTGACGACATCGTCATGACATTAAGTTGATCGGTATAAACATCGTTAGGCAGCGGGATGTCATTGCGTTGCGCCATCACTGTTTTAAATTTTTCTACATCTATTGAAACCGGACCGTTTTTGATCGAATTTAATTCGTCTTCGGTTAAGCTTGCCATACCGCCGCCAGGTAAATAGATTGCGCCTGTAATAAAGTCTACGCCAAACGCAACGACTCCAGGAACAAAGAAAAACAACAGTCCAATAGCGTCTAATGCCGCTACACCAATGTCAATTTGACCATTCGTTTGGCCGCGACGCTCAGGATAAAGTAAGGTACCACATGCCGTTATTTGTGTAATAAGTAACGCGGCCACAACGCCTCGCTTAATATAAGTAAATCTTAGATATTTCTTAAAATTAATCATATTTTGTCCTTATCAGTGTTTATCTCAACACTACTCTATATCGAAACGACTGAAGAGCACACACCAAGACACCTTTGTTCCACAATACTTTCAAACTAAACAGACGTTATTTGCTCATCCAGTTTGTCGATGATATAAGCACCTATTGGAAATGCACTGGTGGCCGCTGGTGATGGCGCATTACACACATGTAATGTACGAGAGCTCTGTGCAAATAGAAAGTCGTGTACCAAACTCCCATCATTCATCACGGCTTGAGCGCGAATACCAGCTGGATAAGGCTGCAAATCATTCAATTCAACTAGATCGCAGTACTTTTTAACTTGCGCCAAATAACCGGGTTTATACCAAGAGTTTTTCGTTTCTACTAAACCTGTTCGCCAATGGTTGACCAGTAGTTTCCAAAAACCAGGAAAGCGCACCATGTCTAAGATATCGCGCACATTAATATTGATTCGACCATAACCTTCGCGCTTCCATCCCTGCACCGCATTTGGTCCGACCGTGACAGAACCGTCAATCATACGAGTAAGATGAACCCCTAAAAATGGCAAATCAGGATCGGGGATTGGATAGATTAAATGACTGACAATCTGATTGTGTTTCATGGGTAATTGATAATACTCGCCGCGAAACGGAATGATCTGAAAATCTGTTGGTATGTTGAGCATCTTCGTCAATCTATCCGCCATAAGACCACCACAACTCACCAGATAAGAGGTATGGACGACATCATTGTTCAGCGTAATGGCAACACGTTCATGGGTCTCTTCTAAATTCATTACCTGGCTGCTTAAACGTAACTCTCCTCCCGCTTTAGTAAACAGTTCAGCCAGTTTCTGGCAAATTTTTCGGTAGTTCACTATCCCTGTAGAAGGAACAAACAAAGCGGATACGCCTTTAATATTCGGCTCTCGCTCTTTTAATTGCGCTTGATCCAGTTTATGCACTTCTAAGTTATTTTCTTGGCAACGCAGATACAAAGCTTCCATACGTTCATGCTCAAGCGCATTGGTCGCTACTAGCAACTTGCCGCACTCGTCAAATTCTATGTCGTGCTGAAGACAAAACGCTTTGGTTGCTTTTGCTCCTCTTTGGCAAAAATCCGCCTTCAAACTACCCGGTGCATAATACACACCTGCATGAATAACGCCGGAGTTATGACCTGTTTGGTGCGTTCCTACTTCCGTTTCTTTCTCAATGAGCAAAACACGGTACGTGGGATAGCGTTGCAATAACTGCCAAGCGGTCGATAATCCCACAATGCCAGCACCAATCACGGTAATATCATAGCCTGCTCTTTTGGATTCAGTGCTCACTTCGGAACTCCTTTTTTATAGTTTTTAATGGCCTAAAAAATAATAATCTAGTCACTTAAAATAATAGGTAAATTGTAAGAAACCAAAACTAAACAAGTTCAAATTTTTTTAAAAATCCGCGTTTGTCCGTTCTATAAAACGCTATGCATTGTCGACAAACACAAACAAGATCTTTTTGCTGTGGAGGAATAAGGGCAAGCAAATCGTCCGGAACGACAAGCTGAAAACACCAACAAACATTATTGTCATCAAGCGCACAACCATTATCAGCTAAGCAGAAAGGACACATCATTTTTCATTCCATTGGGCAAAAAAAATCCCCACCTAAGGCAGGGATTTTATCATCTATTGCGCCTTAAAAAGCACTAAAGAATATTCGCTTACCAGCCAGTAATTTCTTTAAGGCCAGCACCGATATCAGCCAAAGAACGAACTGTTTTCACGCCCGCATCTTCTAACGCTGCAAATTTCTCATCTGCTGTGCCTTTACCGCCAGAGATAATCGCGCCAGCATGACCCATACGCTTACCAGCAGGTGCAGTAACACCAGCAATGTAAGAAACAACAGGTTTAGTCACGTTTGCTTTGATGTAAGCCGCCGCTTCTTCTTCAGCAGTACCACCGA
>CAXBGJ010000013.1:0-38081 GCA_963975045.1 uncultured Marinomonas sp.
CCTGTCATCATCATAGGCCTTTCTTCAGCGATTAGTGTTTAAATTTCAAGCAAAGCTGATATAGATCTAGGGAACGAACAAATGAATCTCGATCTTTTAAAAATCGTCATACAAAATGTCTACAAAAGTGTGAACAATCATTAGAGCAATTGACTTCCATGCATCTATGAAATATCTATGGAAGTGGAACCATGCCAATAAATTTATTCACATGCTGCCTAGAAAATAAGCTCATTACCCATTATTATAGTTGTATTTTCATATAATTTATTAAGCATGAAAATGCTGTAATTTGAGAGCTTTATGGTAATGATTAAACCCATGTACGACCCCACGGACCAATTTGATTATGGGAAAAGGGTCAAGGCAATTGGGCGAAAAATTGTATTAACCGCCATGCTTTTAGGTGCCGCTGCGCTTATTGGCTATGCCTTAAACATTGAATTTTTGTATCGTCCACTAGAGAATGAACCTGCGACGAACGCCTTAACCGCCTTACTTGTCATGCTATTGGCGCTTGGACTTGAAGCAAGCAATAGAACAAAGCATAAATACATTCCTATTTTTATTGCCATGATAGTCACGACAATCTGCGTGATTCATATTGCTGACTTAATTAATGGAACTGAGTTTTCTAATTATTTTTTGCCTTTTAAATCTGCAGTAGACCAAGATTTAATACTTGGGAACAACAACTCAATGGGCTTAAATACCACTTTTATGTTGCTCTTATTAGCTGTCTCTCATTTGTTGTATATTTACAAATTTCCACTGAGTTCTCAGCTGCTGTCCTTCACTGCATTGTGTATACCAATGGTATCTATCATTGGGTATGCCTATGGGCTGACATCGTTTTACGGCTCTATGTCTTTGCTATCCACGACGTTTGGTGTTTTTTTATGTGTAGGGTCTCTTGCGATAACCGCTGATAAAGGTGGAGTACGAGCAATATTATCCCCCTATATTGGAGGAAGAATTGCACGGACTCAATTCATATTAGGTTGCATTGTTCCATTGGTTCTTGGCTATTTAGTCATTCGTTCTTTAGCGAACTCGGATCAAAATAGTATTTTTGGTATTTATGTCATTGCTATTTTTTGGTTTATTGCATTGCTAGTGGTCGTCAGCGCGATCGTACAGGAACAGGTTGATGGTAAACGTCGAGACGTAGAAACAGCTCTGCAGCGTTCAGCGACAATAGATGAGCTTACCCAGCTACCAAATCGACGATACTTTATGGAAGCCGCGAAACAGAAAATGGCAACGAGTCAGTCTACTTCATGGTTTTTAATGGTGGACATTGATCATTTTAAGAAAATTAATGATAACGCGGGGCATGGAATGGGAGATAAGGTTTTAATTGAATTTTCCCGTATTTTGAATGATTTCATTGGCCCTGAAGATTTAATTTGCCGTTTAGGTGGTGAAGAATTCGCAATTCTTCTAAGCAATAGAACAAAAGATGCCGCAGAAAAAGTATCTGAAGAAATGTTGCAAGCCATCGCCGCTATGAATATTCCTGAGTATACAGATGTTTATGGGGGTATTACGACGTCAATCGGTTGTACGTCTTCACTGAGTAAAACCGACGTTGATCATGCCTTAAAGTCGGCTGATAAGGCATTATATCAATCAAAAAATACGGGGCGAAACCGAGTGTCATTTCTTCTATAAAAAGCATTTATTCTACTCAGCTGGTTAAAAAAAACTGCGATCAAGTTGAGTTTGAGTTTGCTTCTAATAAAAACGCCACAGACTAAAGCTACAAGTCGGTGGCGTTCAATATATGCATTAACTCCAGTCTTAACCGTTATGTTATTTTCACTGCATCATTCTATTTAATCTTGGCGAATGGTCGATTTTTTGGAACAAAGGCTCTAAACACAAACCAAACGAAAGCAACAACCCCCACCCCAAACACCATATCTCCTGGCACTCTTGCCCATACCAATGCTTGCATAATGGGACTTTGAATAAGGTCAGCAGAGCGCGCGAAAGAATAACCTTGATCAATACTAATATAGGTTTGAATGATCCCCTGAGGTAATAGTGACAGAAATGTCATCATCCCCAATCCGATATTCAAAGACCAAAACGACACTTTAAGTAACTTCTGATTCCATACATTAATATCCGTTAGCCCCCGCATGCAATAGAGCGTCAGACCTAACCCAAGCATCCCATAAACACCAAATAATGAAGCGTGGGCGTGACTAGCGGTAAGGTTAAGGCCCTGCATGTAATACAAAGCAATCGGAGGGTTAATTAGAAAGCCAAATAACCCCGCCCCCACTAAATTCCAAAACAAAACAGCGGCAAAGAACATGAATGGCCAATGATAGTTTTGTTCCCATTTTTCCACATGCTCCACTTTATATCGAGAGTAAGCCTCAAACCCAACCACTAACAATGGCACCACTTCAAGCGCAGAGAACATGGCGCCTACAGCAATTACCGACGTTGGTGTACCGCTGAAGAACAGATGATGGAACGTACCGAGTACACCGCCAAATAAGAAAATAATAGTGGCGAATAACACCATTACCGTGGCAGTAGAAAGGCGCAAAATACCCATACGTACGAACAACAAAGAAATAATGGCCGTGGCGAACACCTCAAAAATACCTTCGACCCATAAATGAACCACCCACCAACGCCAATATTCCATTACTGCAATGTGCGTATGTTGCCCCCACATGAGGCCTGCTGCATATAACAAGCCTATTGCAATAGCGGAAACCAATACCAAATAAATCAAAGATTTACCGCCTTTCTTTTGTAACACTGGCCATAACGCTCTAAGCACAAGTGCCACCCAAAGAAATAAACCGACGGTCAAATAAATCTGCCAAAATCGACCAAGATCAACATACTCGTAACCTTGATGACCAAACCAGAAGTTCATCGTGAGGCTTTCAAAAAAGCGATGGACAGCAGCCCATTGACCTATAAATGACCCCACAACAATGATCAACAAACTAAAAAATAAGAAGTTCACACCGAAACGTTGGAACTTAGGGTCCCTACCTCCAAGCATGGGCGCAACATATAACCCCGTCGCTAACCATGCCGTAGCGATCCAAAGTACAGCTAATTGAGTGTGCCATGTTCTTGTTACGGCATAAGGTAAATACTCAGCAAATGGCAAGCCATAAAGCCCTTGACCTTCAACCGCATAATGGGCCGTGATAATCCCGAGTAATACTTGCCCCAAAAACATTGCACACACAATCCAGAAATATTTTGCTGTGGCCCTCATTGATGGCGTAATAACCGTACTCTCTAATATATCAGTTTTGGCTATCCCATCTTCAGGTGCAATTTCTCGTCGCCAAACATCAAACTGTTTAGCGTAATAAGCAATGAGTGCGCCGGCAGCCCCAAGTAACAAAATAACGGAGGCAATGCTCCACAACAGTATTTCGGTCGATGGTTTATTACCCACCAATGGCTCGTGTGGCCAATTATTAGTATAGGTAATATCCATTTCAGGACGATTGGTGGTCGCGCCCCACGCGGTCCAAAAATAAAATGCAGAAAGTTGTGTGGCTTCGGTATTGGTCAACAAACCATGTACAGGAAATGCATAGTCACGTCGCAAAGCTAAAGATTCATCGTCACTGCCTTGATACAACCTCACAAAGTGATCTTGAACTTGTTTAATGGCTTCAGAACGCAATTCACTCACCGTAATGGCACCCGTTACAGGGTCATAACTGTTAGTGCGCATTTCAGTGATTAAGGTTGCTTTATGTAGTGCTAATAATTGATCCTCGGACAACCCTGCAATAGGTGTTTCTAAACGCAGAGCCAGCAAAGCCACGGCTTCACGATGGAGCCAATCGGCACTCCAATCTGGCGCGACGTAACTACCATGCCCCCAAATAGAACCTTGTTCCATTCCACCAATGGATTGCCAAACATTTTGTCCCGTTTCAATGTCGTTGCGAGTGTAGAGAACGTCACCAGAAGAAGATTTAACAATGTCTGGAATGGGTGGTGCTTTTTGATAGATTTCAGCGCCCAATAGCAGCAAAACACCAAACATGAACACCATGCCGACACTAAGAATAATCCATAAACGCTTTATACTAAACGTCTGTTGATAGGTTTGCATATCACCGTCCTAGTTTATAAAAATATCAAAATAAACATCTGCATTCTTAAACGAAACATTCTAGCAATTTCGTTTTATCAGCCCCTTTGATTAACCCCAGATTAGTCCACGCTATCTGAATTGCCTCCAAATACCTGTTATTCGAAGTAAAAATCAGAAAATAATGATTAGTTTATTAAAATTAACAGCATTTTGATGATTAAGCTGTGTGCTAAATCAAATTAAGAGGAGAAAGATAGGGCCTTGATGAATTATCGATACATAAGCATGTTAGATTACATCAAGAAAAACACGTTATCGTGTGTCAAAAAAAATCCTTGCTAAACAGGCATCTAGCAAGGATTGATTTTAACAAGCAGTCTGTAAATAGATTACATAGTTAATAAAAAATTGTGCCTAAGCAAGTGACACACGAGCTCGATTATGCATTTCTTCTGATTCTGTATTTACAGATTTAATCAAAGTGATATTAAACTCTACGTCTAAATACTCACCATCAAAACCATGTTTCTTAATCATCTCTTGGTCATTAGAGACTACAGCATCGACAACCAATTCATTACGTGTGGCAAATGCAAAATCATCATACGTATACTTGTCACCCGCTAAATTAATCTGAGTTGTTAGGTGTTTACAGCCTGACTTAGACACAAAATAATGAATATGTGCAGGTCGGTTTCCATGACGACCTAGTAGGTTCAGTACCTTCATAGATGAGCCTTCTGGAGGGCAACCGTAACCGCTTGGTACAATGCTTCGAGAAAAATAATACCCATTTTCATCCGTTATGATCTTACGGCGCAGGTTTAATTCACTTTGAGTGGTATCAAAAAAGGAGTAGCCTCCTTTAGAATCAGCGTGCCAAATATCAACAATAGCTCCAGCAAGAGGTACGCCAGCATCATCCAAGACTTGACCATGTAACCACATGCCCTGCCCTGGCGTATTCCCATCGTCCATACGAGCTTCTGTTTGAAAAATCGGTGCCCCTTCTACATATAAAGGACCTTCAATTGTTCGTGGGGTTCCTCCAACTAAGCCAATCGCCTCGTCTTTTGCATCTTCACGAATATCTAAATAATGATCAAAACCAAGACCTGGGGCTAATAAAACGGCTTCTTTATTGCCACCTAACTCATTAAGATAGTTAGCCGCATGCCAGAACTCATCTGGCGTAATATCAAGATCTTCAATTATTTTATAGATATCAGACATCAGCCGGTACATGATTTCTTTAACTCGTGGGCTACCTTGATTGTTATCTAAACCTGCTACTTTTTTTAAAAGTTCTTGTACTGCTTCTGTTTGAATTGTTTTAACAGTCATTTTGTATTTCTCCGCTTTAATGTGCATAAAAGCACTTCGATTTATTATTATTTTTTATTCATTACTACTCTTTATTTAACAGAGGAAGGGTGCTGACATAAGGCTGTCACTTCCATTGCCATAAACGGGTATAAAGGCAAACCCGTTAGGATTTCATGTAAATGCTCATTATCTTTCACATCAAAGATACTTACATTGGAATACTGTCCCACCACGCGCCACAAGTGCACCCAAATGCCTGCCTCTTGCAATTCGTGTGAATATTTCTTTTCCTTAAGTTTGATCGCATCTACCTCGGCCACAGAAAGATCTTTAGGAATATTCACTGTCATTTCAACTTTAAAAAGCATGATAATTTCCTCATCATTATTGTCATTCGTGCTGCGTTATTTACGTTGGTACAAGGTGAGTTTCACTTCGTCAATTTCTATCCCCAACCCTGGTAACTGTGGGACATCCACGCCGTTATTGTGATAACAAAGCGGCTGTTTGATGATGTCGTCTTGTAAAAGGAGAGGACCAAACATTTCACTGCCCCAATGCAACTTAGGTAAGGTGGACCAAGCATGGATAGACGCTGCCGTGCCAATAGACCCCTCCAATAGAGTACCGCCGTATAACCCCATACCAGATGCGGATGAGACAGTAGCAGCATAAAGCGCTTCTATAGGACCACCTGATTTGGCAATTTTCAAAGCGATGCCACCATTAAAACCACGTTGGGCTAATTGAAAAATATCTGCAGAATCAGCAACCCCCTCATCCGCTAAAATAGGAATAGTAAATTTTTTCGATAATCGAACCAAGGCATCCCATTCTTTTGCGGGTGTTGGCTGTTCAACTAAGTCCACGCCAGCATCTTGTAGCGCAGCCATGCCTTTTGTTGCAGTCGATTCGTCCCACGCTTGGTTCACGTCCACTCGTACGCTCGCGCTATTGCCCAATGCGGCTTTAATTGCAGCCACATGAGCAACGTCTTCATTAACATGTCGAGAGCCAATTTTAAGTTTGAAGTCACAATGTCGACCGCTGGCAATAAGCGCTTTAGCTTCGGCAATGTCTTTATCCGTATCACCTGATGCCAATACCCAAAGACAAGGGATATGTTGGTGAATAGCGCCACCCAACAAGGTGGAGACAGGTACGCCTAAATGCTTGCCTTGCAAATCCAATAACGCGGTTTGTAACGCCGATTTGGCAATCATATTGCCTCTTACGGACACACTTAAGCGTTGAATTAGCCACTTTATGCTATGAAGCGGCTGACCGATAAGCAAAGGGGAAAGGTAGGTATCGATATTCATTTTGATGCTTTCAGGACTTTCAGGACCATAGGCCAAGCCGCCAATGGTAGTGCCCTCCCCTATACCTTCACGACCTTGATCATCTTTAATTCGAACAATCACCATGGTTTGCACGGCCATGGACGTCATTGATAATTTATGAGGGCGAATGGTGGGAATATCCACAAGCATTGTTTCAATATGGGTAATTTTCGATGTCATGCTAAGGTGCGTCCGTTTATTGTTTTTTCCTACACTAGACTCACTCTAAACAGAGGACAAATATCAATTTAGTTCCTAGCGATACCTTAAAGGTATTGATTTATTATTCTATTTGACCTTTGCTGTAAGCAAGAAACACAAAGTATAAAAAACATAACAACATTTTTTCATCATAAATAACTCAGTTTTATTATGATTATTTGAGGTAGCCGATATCCGTTTGGTTACTAACAATACCTTGGAGGTATGATGGAGTTAAGACATCTACGTTATTTCTGTGCGGTTGCTGAGGAGAAAAACCTAACTCGTGCTGCTGAAAAGCTCTTCATTGCTCAACCGCCATTAACAAGGCAGATAAAGCAGTTGGAAGAAGACGTTGGAGCGCAACTTTTTGATCGTCACTCTAGAGGGTTAACACTGACCCCTGCGGGAGAATACTTTTGGGAGCAAGCAAAACAGATGCTGGCCAAAGCCGATGTGGTCATCGAAAATACTCGCCGAATTGCTGAAGAGCAAAAAGCAGTATTCAGTATTGGGTTTGTTCCTTCGGTGTTTTATGGTCAATTGCCATCCCTAGTTAGGGGGTTACGCCAACAAACCAACGCCAATATTTTGCTGCATGATTTAAAGACTGGTGAACAAATCGAGGCGTTAAAGACAGGTAAAATTGATATTGGTTTTGGTCGTTTAATCATTCCCGACGAGCAAGTAGAACAAACTATCTTATTTCAAGAGTCCTTGTTAGTCGCATTACATGTTGGTCATCCTCTTCTTAAAAAAGGCGAGCCGACACTGGAAGAACTAGCAAAGATGCCGATGATTTTGTATCCGGCAAACAAAGCAGCGACTCCGACCTTCGCGGATATTTGCACCTCATTATTTACCAGCCGAGGACTGACAACAAAGGTGACTCAACAAGTCAATGATCTGCAAACGGCGTTGGGTTTAGTGGCTTCTGAAATGGGGTTTGCGCTGGTGTCCGAACAAGTAAAACATTTTGGACGAGATGATGTGGTGTTTATACCTTTGCAGGATAAATCTATCACCTGTCCGGTTATTTTTAGTCGTAGAAAAGAACCGATGGATTCCATTACAGTGCTGGCCGTCACCATCCTCAAAAATCTGGTTGAGAATCGTCAAAGCAATTTATGACTATTCATTACGACGTAGATTATTTGGTGTGCAAACGAATCTGTTCTGCTGCTTCTTGCAATACAGGTAAGCACTTTTCTAGCAAGGTTTGATGGCTCACTCTCGATGCATTAGTACTAAGATTAATCGCGCCAAGTAAAGTGCCATCAAAAGTGAACGCAGGCACCGCTAACGAACGTAGACCAAGATCCAGTTCCTGATCCACTACACAGAAATTCTGTTCGGCGACTTGTAAAAGCATCTGCTCAAAAGCAGACTTATCGACAATGCTATGCTCAGTAAAAGCTTCCAGTGAGAGGTTTCTGAGCCAGTCTTTTTGCTCTTCTGGAGGTAACTTGGCAACCAGCACTCGCCCCATAGAAGTATAAGCAGCAGGCAACCGTGTTCCTGCACTTAAGGTTATCGACATCAAACGATGAGCTGCTGGAGAACGAACCACATACATGATGTCTTGTTGATCCAGCACCGCAAGAGACGAAGATTCACCAAGCCGTAAAGTGATGTCATGCAGATAATGCTCAACCACATTGAGATGATCATTACTGACATTGTAGGCATAACTGAGCGCCAATACTTTTGGCGTTAACGTAAACTGTCGACCTTCTCTCTTAATGTACCCCAGCGCATGCAGAGTCAATAAAAAGCGTCGGGCTTTGGCTCTATCCATGCCGGTTTGTTCGGCTACTTCAGACAGCGTCATTTCTTTATGCTGCGGATCAAATGCCATGATGACATCCAGCCCTGATGCCAATGCACCGACATAATCTCGATTATCCGGTGACAGCTTTTCCTCATTCATACCCAGTCTTCTCATTACCATTAATAACCCCGCCATTATTTATGATTCGTTACAGGCTCGCTAGTGGGAAGCGACTTTTCATTGCTTTTTTTATCTAAATCAAGAGAAAAAAGACAAATACAAAATTTTGGCTTGACCGTTAATCTTAGATTGCTTTATCTTGTTCGTATTGCAAACTTAAATTCGTATAACGAACAGGATATATTATGACGACGTTTATGACACTGAAAAACGCCATCGCCACCTATGTAAAAGATGGCGATACAATTGCGCTTGAAGGTTTTACACACCTAATTCCCTTCGCAGCCGGACATGAAATCATCCGTCAGAAGCGACGAAATCTCTCCCTAATTCGCATGACACCAGATCTTATCTATGATCAATTAGTGGGAGCAGGTTGCGTTCGAAAATTGACTTTCTCTTGGGGCGGAAACCCTGGTGTTGGCTCGCTTCATCGTGTTCGTGATGCCATAGAAAATGACTACCCTTGCGCACTAGAAACGGTTGAGCATAGCCATGCGGCGATGGCGAATGCTTATGAAGCTGGCGCTGCGGGTCTACCATTAGCGGTTTTTCGCGGTTACGTGGGCAGTGAGTTACCACTCGTCAATACAGAAATTTCTTCCATAATTTGCCCTTTTACTGGCGAGCAGTTAGCGGCCATTCCAGCCATTAAACCTGATGTCGGTATTATTCACGCTCAAAAAGCAGATCGCGCTGGCAATGTGCTTATCGAAGGGATTATTGGTGTTCAAAAAGAAGTCGTACTGTCAGCCAAACGCAGCATTGTCACGGTAGAAGAAATTGTCGATAACTTGGACGTCACGCCAAACGCTTGCGTCTTACCGGCATGGACAATTGACGCCATTGCGGTCGCACCGGAAGGCGCGAAACCTTCTTATACGCTTGGTTATTACGACAGAGACAACAACTATTACAAACAATGGGACAACATCAGTCGAGATAGAGACAGCTTCAACCAATGGCTGGAATCCCATGTGTTTGCCCAAGGAGATGTTTAATATGACAACACCTAACAATTCAACGCAATATACCTCTGCTGAAATGATGACAATCACAGCAGCACGCGCCTTAACCAATAACATGACCTGCTTTGTTGGCATTGGCTTACCCAGCGAAGCCGCTAACGTTGCACGTTTGACTCACGCTCCTGATGTCACATTGATCTACGAATCAGGCACCTTGCAAACAAAACCAGATGTATTGCCTTTATCTATTGGCGACGGTGAACTATGTGAGTCAGCTCTAACAACCGTATCTGTACCAGAAATGTTCCGTTATTGGCTACAAGGTGGCCACATTGATGCAGGTTTTTTAGGAACAGCGCAAATCGACCGATTTGCTAATTTAAATACTACGGTTATTGCTGCCAATCATCCTGAAGGTGGCAAAAATGGCGCTCACAGCTATGCAAATCCAAAGGTGCGTCTACCTGGCGGCGGTGGCGCCCCTGAAATTTCTACCAACGCCAAAGAAGTGTTTATTACGGTTAAACACTCAAAGCGCACTTTTGTAAAAGACGTGGATTTTATCACCACCATTGGCTTTGGTCGTGATGGCAAAGGCAGAGATAATTTACCAAATATCGGTCGTGGTCCGAGCATCGTTATTACCGATCTGTGTATTTTAAAACCAGACCCTCAGACCAAAGAACTGATTGTCACTAGCTTACACCCAGGCACAACAAAAGAAGAAGTGATTGAAGCAACAGGCTGGGAAGTGAAATTCACTCAAGAACTTGAGACAACTCCCGTGCCGAGCGAAAAAGAATTGTCTGTGTTACGCGAATTAAAAGCACGAACTGAAAAAGCACACAGTGCGCAGGAGGCAATATGAACTCTGTTTACATCTGTCACCCTAAACGCTCAGCCGTTGGCCGTTACGCCGGGGCCCTTGCAGGAGTTCGCCCCGATGACCTGTTAGCTCAAGTCATTAAAGCGGTACTAAGTGATGCCCCAAGCCTTAATCCAGCAGCCATTGACGATGCTATTTTTGGCTGTGCAAATCAGGCGGGCGAAGACAACCGAAATGTGGCTCGCATGGCAACGTTATTGTCTGGTATGCCTTATAGTGTGTCTGCTACAACAATGAACCGTTTGTGCGGATCGGGTATGGATGCGGTCGGTACGGCATTTCGGGCCATTCAAGCTGGTGAAGCCGAATTAATATTGGCCGGTGGTGTAGAGTCCATGTCTCGAGCGCCATTTGTTATCGGTAAACCAAGTTCCGCATTCGATAGACAACAAACATTAGAAGACACCACCATGGGCTGGCGTTTTATCAATCCAGTTTTGAAATCCTTGTATGGCACTGAGTCCATGCCAGAAACGGCAGAAAATATTGCTGAGCGCTACAAAATAACGCGCCAACAACAAGATTTATTCGCTTGGCACTCTCAACAAAAAGCCAAAGCGGCACAAAATGAAGGTCGCTTTGCCGAAGAAATAACCCCTATTACTATTAAGCCAAAACGTGGCAATCCAATTATCGTCGATCAAGATGAACATTTACGTCCTGACACAACACTAGAAGATTTAGCAAAACTAAGAGCACCGTTCCGAGACAACGGTTCAGTGACGGCAGGCAATGCATCCGGTATAAACGATGGTGCAGCAGCTATGTTGATTGCCAGTAAAGCAGCGGTCGAGAGCCACAAATTAGAACCTTTAGCAAAAATCATAGGTATGGCAACCGCAGGCGTTGAACCTACAGTGATGGGCATGGGACCTGTTCCCGCGGTGCAAAAATTGCTAAAGCGCACAGGCCTTACTCTCGCAGACATGGATGTGATCGAATTAAATGAAGCCTTTGCGGTACAAGGCTTGGCTTGTATGCAAGAACTGGGGCTTTCACCAGAAGATGAACGCATTAATCCAAATGGCGGCGCGATTGCCCTGGGACATCCATTAGGAATGTCTGGCGCTCGTCTATTACAATCTGCCGCCATGCAGTTAAAACGCACAGGTGGACGTTATGCACTTTGCACCATGTGCATTGGCGTCGGACAAGGCATTGCTATGCTGATCGAACGGAGCGACATTTAATGAAGAAGTTATTTTTTACAATAGAAGGTGATAGCAACAAACCCGCTATCGTACTTGGTCACCCTTTGGGAATGAACAGTCGAGTTTGGGACAATCTTGTACCTGACTTATTGAAGCAATTTCGCGTCATTCGCTGGGACCTTCCAGGACACGGACTAAGTGCTGCCCTTGATCCGAATTCACCACCATTAACGGGAAATGCGTTGGTTGATCCATTAATTGAAAAATGCGATGAACTTAGTATTAAGCAATTTCACTATGTGGGTACATCCATTGGAGGCATGATTGGTCAACAATTACTGACCCAATATCCTGAGCGTTTATTGAGTGCAACCTTAACCAATACTGGGGCAAAAATTGGTAGCAAAGAGGCGTGGCTAACTCGCCAACAGGACGTCATGGCTCTAGGGCTGGAAAGTATGGCAGCGACCTTAGTGCTACGCTGGTTTAGTGAAAACAGCATACAGGCTAATCCAGCGTTGACAAGCTACTGGCAGGAACAGCTCGCCAACGTCGATGACTACAGCTACGGCGCACTCTGTGCTTGGCTTGGCAATATGGATCTGACCGATACATTAGGACCAAGTTCATTACCGATACAGTTAATCTGTGGTGAAAAAGACGTCGCAACGACGCCTGAGCTAATGGAAAAACTCGCTTCATTACTGCAAATCGACAAGCTGGAAACCATCAATCAGATTGGTCATGTTCCATCGGTAGAATCGCCGGATCAACTCACCAGGCTACTTAAAATTTTTATTTCTAATTAATCGTACTTCGACGTGTGAGCGCTTTTATTAAAAGCGCTCACACTTCAAATACAAACCTTGCACCCATGATTAGTGCTTGCAAGACAAGTATTCGCTAATTTAACAATTCTTTGAACCAGCTAGCATGGCTCAATAAGTCATCGTCTTCGCGCACTTTTCCGATGAGTTGTAGCCCCAGCGGTACGCCATTTTCATCTGTCATTCCCGGTACGTTGATGACGGGTAATCCCATGGCTTGCCAAGGCCGGCTCATGTGCGGTGCGCCGGTGGCTGCATGACCTAGCGGCGCGATATCTGGTGCGGCTGGCGCTAAGATGACATCCGCTTCTGGTGCATAACGCCATAGCCAATCTCGACACGTTTGAGTCGCATCCAACGAGGTAAGATAACTTGCACGATCCATGGTGAGACCTTGCTCCATCAGGGCGGCTAATGGATCGCTTAGTTGATCTTGATGAAAGGATTCAATCGCTAAGTTGCGACACACTTCCCACGCCATGATGTTTATGTGGTGGTTTACCATGTCTTTTATACGATTATCTGCGTCCAGCTCGATGACTTTGACGCCTTGCGCTTTGAGTATTTCAATGGCTTTTTGTGTCGCATTTTCCATCGCTGGCGATGTGTCACCAACCAATTCTCCGTGACAAACCAATACGCATTTAGGTGCTAACGCCGCGCTCGGTTTAATGGATGCAGGTTGACGCAACAAGATAGCACGCAACAGCTGAATGTCTTCGACGTGGCGAGCAAACAAGCCTAACGAATCCAGCGATTGTGCCAAGGGCTGACCACCACGCAGAGAGAATTCCCCACGGCTTCCCACATAACCAATAGCGCCACAATAAGCGGCAGGACGAATCACAGAGGCGGCGGTTTGAGAACCTAGCGACATCGGCACCATGTTGTCGACAATGGCCGCAGCCGAACCACTAGAGGAACCGCCCGGTGTGCGCTCTAAATCCGCAGGATTTTTGGTTTTCCCCGGTTTGAAGTAGGCAAATTCTGTGGTGACGGTTTTACCCAATACAATGCCACCTGCGGCGCGAATCAAGGTAACACACGTGGCGTCTTCAATGGGTTGTCGTCCGGTATGAATCGACGAGCCCATTTCAGTAGGCATTTCCTGTGTATCTATAATGTCTTTCACGCCCAATGGTAGGCCTTTTAACAGACTACGATCAAAGAAGGCTTTATCGGCTTGGTAATAGGCTAGGTATTCATCACGAGAGCGTTTAACTTGCCAAGCTCCCACATCTGGTTCACGAGCTTCTATGCGATCAAAACAAGCATGAATTACCGCTTCAGTGGTGCACGCGCCCTCTTCAATGGCGCGAAGCATTTGGCACAAACCCATTTCATTTAAAGCAATTTTTGTATTCATAAACAAACTGGTTCCTTGTGTTATCAAAAGAATTATAAAGTCTCGTTAGGGTAAATAAAGGTGTTCAGACGTCAGTTCATCGAGTCGCTGAACACCCATTAAATTTAGGCTTCGAGCCAGCTCTTCTTGCAAAATATTCAATATTCGCTCAGCACCGATTTGACCACCAGCCGCAACGCCAAATAAGGTAGCTCGCCCTAGCATGACACCCTGCGCGCCTAGAGCGCTGGCTTTTACTATGTCACTGCCGCGACGAATGCCGCTGTCTAGTAATATGTCTATTTGACCACCTACGGCATCAACAATCGCAGGTAAAGCGTCGATGGAAGACAAGGCACCATCGAGCTGACGACCACCATGGTTACTGACCACAATGCCATCAAATCCCAGTTTCAGTGCTTGTCTTGCATCATCAGGATGCAGTACGCCTTTTAGGATCAGCTTGCCATGCCACTGATCTCTAATCTTGGCAATTTTTTCCCAATCCAATAAAGTATCAAGCTGCTCTTGGATAAATTTCATGGCACCTAAAGCACTTTGCTCATTCGCTGGTAAGTAAGGGTTCAAATTACCCATAGTAGGCAATCCATTGGGCATCATGACTCGACGAATCCAATTGGGGTGCATCAGCACATTGGCTTTATTGCGCCAGGTTAGTTGACGCGGCTTAGCAAAATTTCGTCTGTCCCATTCACGATTCCCAACCACTAGAGCATCAGAAGTGATCACTAAGGTGCTCACTTCGACGGCTTTGGCGCGTACTAATAAATCGTCATTGAGTTGTGCATTTTTTAAGCCGTAAAGCTGAAACCAAAAATCGAGATTCTGAGCCGATTCGCGCACTTGCTCCATGGAAGCATTCGATACAGTACTTAAGCAAAATGGTATCTTTTTCGCATTGGCAGCCTTTGCCAAAGCAATGTCGGCTTGCGGCCACAGCATGCCATTAAAACCACTTGGGCCTATCATCATTGGCAAGGCGCTTGCTGAGCCAACCAGTGACCTTGTTAACGTTGGAGGATGATTGGCAACTAAAGTGTGAGAAGTTAGCCGAATCTTGGCGAAGTCTGTTTCGTTACTTCGCAAGGTCTGTTCATTTTCCGCGCCACCCGCCAAGTATTCCCATGCAAAATCAGGCAACCGATGGCGAGCCAGCGCCGCCATTTCAGCGACACTTTGCACTCTGGAAAGATCAGAGCCTTTATAAAACCTACGCATCATCTCTCCCCAAAAAAAACAACTAAGCCCTATTGCTTAAGTGGCATAGATTGCCTGGCTCTTGAATGCCTTTTATGAATTATTTGGCCTGTGCCACAGATTGTTCATTCAAACAATGATAAGCACGGTTGAAGTAAACCAAGCCTTGACCATCTGTGCCGACTTTTGCATCTTTCACGCGGCAATAAAAAACCGTATGAGAACCAATTTCATGACTTTCATGGATTTCGCAATCAAAGCTAACCAAAGCTTCGTCCAATGCTGGCGCGCCAGTTTTTAGCGTTGCCCAGTGGTGTTTAGCAAAGCGCTCTTCGCTGCTCAAATCACGGTTAGCAAAATCCCAAGAAACCCCTTGGTGGTGGCTTTGCAGCACGTTCACGCACAACACAGCGTTCTTTTTAAAATGGGGATTAGCAAACGAGTTACGATTCATGCACACCAACAAAGTCGGTGGATCATCTGTCACGCTGGTAACGGCTGTTGCCGTAAAGCCAAAACGCCCTGCTTCACCATCTGTGGTGATCACGGACACAGCGCCGCCCAGCATAGACATGCCATCGCGGAATAATTTTGTCTCTATCATGGTGTTCTCCTTCCCTTAAAAGGGAGCGTTAAATATCGAGGACAAGGCGTGGCGAAAGTGAACGAGAACAACACAAGGTAATCTGATCATTGTCCTCTTTCTCTTCTTCCGTCAGGTAAACGTCGCGATGCTCTGGCGTACCTTCAATGACATCACAAAGACAAGTGCCACATGTGCCTTGCTCGCAGGAAACCTTCACTTTTACGCCGGCGGCTTTTAGTGCGTCGGCAATGCTTTCATTCTCGCCAACTTGAACCGTGATGCCGCTTTGTTCGGCAACTACTTCAAAACTCGCACCGCCAGTTTCGACTTCAACATTAAAAAATTCTTTATGAACATTGCTGTCCGGCATACCAAAGGTTTTAGCGCTATCAATCACCCACGTCATAAAGCCACTTGGGCCACATACATAAAGGTGAGTATCTGCATCGGCGCTCTTCAGGATTTTTTGTAAGTTCAAGCGCTGGCTACGATGTTCCGCGGTAAAGTGCATTTTTACGTTTTTGGCAAACGAACTGTTTTCCAGTTCAGTTATAAAAGCGCTAGTGGCACGTGCTCGTCCGCAATACCACAATTCAAACGGTTGTTGTGCAGCGTGAAGTGCATAGGCCATCGAAATCATCGGCGTGATACCAATGCCACCGCCAATCAAAATAGAACGCTTTGCTTCTTTCATTAAAGGAAAATGGTTACGCGGCAAACTAATGGTTAGCTCTGTACCTTCATACAAACTGACATGCGCCGCAATCGAGCCACCGCGTGAGTGGGAATCTCTTAATATTCCCACCCTATACACACTGGTGTCGGCTGGATCACCACATAGCGAGTACTGTCGGATCAAGTCATCTCTTAAATGCACATCGATGTGCGCACCTGCCTCAAATGCTGGTAATACCCCGCCATCAGCACGCGCAAATTCCAAGACAATCACCCCATCAGTGTGTTTTTCTCGTTTACGAACAATGACCTTTAATACTGTTTCAGACATCCAACTCTCCTCCCGACCCAAGTCTAAGTCAGGATCTTGGTTCACAGACACAACTCAAATAAAACGCGATAAACAAGCCGTAAACTCGCTTAACGCATAAACAAACCACCATTAACATCCCACGTAGTTCCCGTGGTGAAGTAGGCTTCTGGGCGAGAAAATTGCACCACCACATCCCCAATAAAATCGGCATTACCTAATCGGCCAACCGGAATCGCGCCCAACAAAGCCGGCAAACGATCTTCTGGCACTAATGCAGTTACCATAGGCGAATCAATCGGGCCTGGTGCCACCGCATTGACTGTCACGCCTTTGGTGGCTAGTTCTTTGGCAAAAACTTTTGTTAGTGTCAAAATGCCGCCTTTGGATGCGGCATAATGGGCTCCTGTTGAGGTGCCGCCGTTTTGCCCAGCCAGTGACGCCATATTGATAATTCGGCCATAACCTTGCTCGGCCATGTACTTACCCATCACCTGACAGCCAACAAACACGCCACCCAAGTTGATATTAACAACCTCGTTAAACTCTTCTGGAGAAATCTCCATGACAGGCGTTGCTTTCGTCACAGCAGCGTTGTTAACCAACACCTGCAATGCTCCAAACTGAGCCACAGCAAACTCCAGCGCCGCTTCAAAATCAGTCTTATTCGCGACATTTAACTCGCAAGCAATCGCGTTTTTCCCTTCCGGATCAAGTGAAAGCGCGGCTTTTTTAGCCGCCTCGCCATTCACATCGGTCAACACCACACGAAAACCCGCCGCAAACAAACGTGATGCGATATGAAAACCAAGCCCTTGCGCAGCACCAGTAACTAACGCCACTTGTGCTTGTGTAGATTGAGTCATTATCTCGCCCTCTTTTTTGATCATCAAAGATCGTTAAAAGATAAAACTTACTGTGCGTAAGAAACCGTCTGAATGCATTAGCTTGACGACTTTACGGTCAATCACAAAACCATCAGCCGTTGGTTTTAAGCGGTATTCCAAATCGGCTGGATAAGTGACTAAGTTGCCGTGGCGTAACTCGTTCAGTGTCATTGCACAACGCACAACGATGTAATCAGCGGTTTCTTCCAAAATACGCAAACGCGATACCATACGAACGGTACTGCTTGCTGCATCAGCCGAAACCGATTCACCACTTTCCAAGCGCGCCACTCGCATACGACGCATACCTGCATTATCCAGAGCTAGGTTTAAGGTGTTTTCATAATCTGTTTCATTGTTGTCTGTCGGCACAATGTATAAGCCTTTTGCATCCCAAAGAGACAACCATGCTTGATATTCTTGGTGATCCAACAAGTCAGCTTCGTACCAAATAAATGCCGTTGCCTTGTTAAGTAAATCCATGTTTATCGTCATCTTATTTATCCCCTTGGGCGGCCATCATTTGCTTGTATTTTTGATACGCGCCACGCATTCCCGTTTCTGAACACACGGCTCCTGCTACGTTTCCATCTTTTGATGTATGTAAATTCTCCATGCCACGATTGACTAGAATCCAGCCATCCTTACCGGCCATTGACCCTTTTTGAACACGCTCCCACGCCTCACCATCATCTGGTGTACCAAAGCCCATTGGCCCTTGGAAGTGTTCGTGCAGACGCATACGTTTGCGGTTAAATGATGCTGGTGCACCTTCACCACCGAGAGCGACGTGTTGAATCTCAGTTAAATCGACAGTCACCGGACGCAAGACGCGGAAAAACGCCATAGAACAGGACACATTCGGGAATAAATTCAAGTTAAAGCCAGTACCATGAGCGGCACGAACAAGACGTTTAACTTGTTCTTCGCTCTGACCTTCATCACGCAGCGCTTGAGCAAGTTCTTCAAAACGCTCTGGAATCGGTTGTTCCAAATCTGCCTCTAAATCTACCAAATCAGGAATCATCACCATGACGCTGTGACCATGACCTAAATCTTCCACAAAACCGTCACCGTCTAGGAAATCGAAAATATCTGCAGTGGCATCATCCAACGAACTGATAAATGACTTATGAATAATTGGAAAGTGGTAAGCATCTGTGGTGTTTTCAAGCTGAATTTTCCAGTTACCTGGGAAGTTAAAACGATGCTCACCCAAGACTTTTAATGGGTAACCACCACCTTGCTTAATAAACAAGTCGATCCATTTTCTTGCACCACCCAAGAAATCTTCTAGTGGCTCAATGTCGCTTTTAAAGGTCGCGAAAACCAACCCTTGATACGACTCATGACGCAAACTTTCTAATGGCAAATCGTTTTTATCGATAACACCTTCGTATTCTTCAGGTTTTGGTATCGCACGCAGACCACCATCTAAACCATAACCCCAGCCGTGATAAGGGCATGTAAAGGCTTTAGTTTTGCCTTTACGACCTTCGCATACCGTTGCACCCCGGTGACGACAACGGTTAAGCAAAACATGCATATTCATTTTACGGTCACGACTTAGAATCACTGGATGACGACCAACGAAGGCGGTTTTAAAGCTGCCCGCTTCTGGCACTTCGCTTTCATGACCAATGAAAATCCAAGTATTTTGGAATACCTTATCTAATTCTTCTTCAAAGATTTCCGGATCAGAATATAACGCTTTGTGAACACGGCCCTCTTCGACCATATCCGCCGCTTTTAGACTGATATTTTGCAATTTAATTAATTCACTCATCTTCTTTCTCTCTTTAATCTTTTAGACATCGACCCTATCGCTTCCATGTCACTTATTTATTTAGGAACGGGCAATGTCGCATCATCATTCCAATCTGATACAGGGCGACTAAACAGATTCTCGGTTTCAAAATGTGCCATTCGCCACACGCCATCATCACGTCGAAACGACACGCTCAAACGCGCACTGTTAAGATGGGAACCACCAGCACTAAAGCTCGATACTTGAATCATGTTCCAACTGCCGAATGCCTTGTCGCCATCCACACAAATCACTTCGGATGACAGGTAATGCACGTTTAACGAAAAGTGCGCAGGCTCAACCGTGTATTTCGCTAGCATAGAGACAATGGCATCACGACCTTGATAACCACCGAAACTCTTCGCATAGCGAGCACCCTTGCCTTCCCACTTAGCATCCTCAGTAAATAGGCCACCTAATTCGTCCAATGGTGTCGCTGGATTCAGGTGATCGCATAGATCCATGTAACGATTGATACAGGCACGAATCGCGCGATCACTTTCTAAAGCATCAATTCGCGCCAATAATATTTCTAGCTCGCTCGTGTCCTTCATACTTGTGTCCTTCCTATTCATTGTCAGGCCTTAAGCGCGCTGAACAATGAGTTCACGACCAATACGAGATTCGATCTTTACGTAGCGCCACAGTTTGTATGGTGTATCACCAACCGCTGTCGAACGCAGCAAATTGCAACAAGCAACCACGGTGTCGTAATCTTTCACATCGGCCAAAAGATACGTTGTCCACGGGTAGCCGGTAGAAGGACCAACCATACTTTGGTCGTCATCCATATTGCCGATAACGTCAACGCCATCCATGTCATGAATACCGTTCCACATTGCGCCAAATGCGGCCCAAACATCCAATTGTTCTTCCCGTGCCGCGTCCATGAAATTTTGGTTAATACCCATACAAAACATTACGCGTAATGGTTTTTTATCGTTCATAATTCTTTTCTCCAATAATCTAAAATTCGTCTAAATACAGGTTAAATACCGCTAATTTCTTATAAATAACCCGGAAATGGTTTTTGTCCAAAAAAGATGGCGCCGGCATTTTGCCAAGTAATATCACCCATAAAAGCATGCTGAGTAACGACTTGAGCATCGTTAACAAAACGCGACAATGGGCTGGCCTTATAAACGCCCGTCATACCAGATAGCATTTGAACTTTTCGAGCTACTTCAGCGGATACACGAGAAGCGTGCGTCGATGAAAGGCGTAATAAATTAATTTGCTGAACAGACAAAGATTCGTTCTTTTCCAAAGTCTGCCAAGCGTCATTAATTGACTCATAGAAGAAGCTACGTGCTGCGCGTAAATCGGCGTCGGCCTTAGCCACTTCTGCTTGGGTTAGAGGACGCTCGCCTATATTTGGAGCGCCAGTGACCGAAGCTCGACCAGAAGCCATGGCTTGAAGTTCATCCAACGCCGCTCGCGCTACGCCCAAGCCGACCACAGACAAGACTTGAGTCGCAAAAGAAAGAGAAGGATAACGGAACATTGTCTCGTCTAAATTAGAAGCGCCACCACGAACAAAAGTCCACTCATCGGCTACGTCGACATTGTTGACGACTAAATCATGACTACCTGTTCCAGCAAGGCCAACTACGTCCCAGTTTTTCTTGACCTCTGCTTTACTTGCTGGCATCACAGCCATACGAGGAAGTTCTAATTTTTCACCTTCTTTTGGTGCAATACCAACGCCTACTACATCCGCTCCCATGCAACCACTAGAAAAACTCCAACGGCCTTTCACACAAAAACCACCTGCTACTTTTTCGGCAGGTTGAGGTGGAAAAATCCCCCCTGCAAACACCACATCGGGTGATTTGGCATAGACCTTTTTTAGCGTATCCATTGGCAAAGCCGATAAGTACACAACCCCCATACCAAAGCTTGCCACCCAACCAGCTGAACCATCTGCTTTAGAGATTTCTTCAATCACTTCACAAAACTGAGCAGCGGTTATTTCATCACCACCTAGGCGCTTTGGCACCAAGGCTCGGTAAATACCTAAACTGCGAAATTGCTCAATGACATCCTGACTAATAAATTGCTGATCATCGAACTCGTTATTGCGAGCACGAGTTCTGATGTCGCTCATCAATTGTTTAAACGCCTCAGTTTCCAAGGCATCAAATACAGACCCTGAGGCTTTTTCTTGATAAGGCGTAACCGTGTTTTTCAGACTCATAATTAGCTCCTCTAATGTAGATTTAGTTACGACTCAATAGTGACGAGTGAACTGTTCAAATGAAGATTCTTAGTGCTTTTACTGCATTGATAAAATGACTAAGACTTTTTCTCCCACCATCGAACAACAACAAAAACCACATCATCCAACGTCTAGACTGTACCGCTCAAAAACATTAAATAAATGTATAAAGAATGCTAATAAGGTCGTATTAATTACTTTACTTGTCAACTAATTTTTCAAGTTAATCATCAACAATAAAAGAGACTAAAAAACATACAACAAATAAAAAATTCAATTTCATACACAAACAAATACAACTCAAATCATTGTTTTTATTGATTAATAAACAAAAATATTCTTTATTAAATACACTTTTATGACACATCGAGAAGACTGAATAATCCTTCAAAAAAAAGAAAAGCAGGAAAAAAAGATTTTTTTAATATATTTTTTATTTGTTTTTTTATATTGTTTTTTACAAAAAACAATGGCAGGCTAACTTCAGATTAAGGTATGGAAATGTATAAATTTAATAACAATAAAGAGAAGAATAATTACCCGCTAAAGAGGTGCTAAATGATCTCAAAGCGATAGAAAGCGCTGTAAAACATTACATAGTGTTAACCACATACAGGAAAATCTTATGACAGCTAAAAAAGTAATATCTGCTTTATTTCTAAGTTCTTCGCTACTCGCACCGTTAGCAAACGCTGACATTAAAATTGGCGTCGTCACCTCGAGCACTGGACCTATCGCGCTAGTAGGTATCCCTCAAAAAAATACCATCGCACTCCTTCCTACCTCTGCAGGTGGAGAAAAAATCTCCTACATCTCCTTGGATGACGGAAGCGACCCTACCGCCACGGTTAAAGCATTTAAAAAATTAATTGACGAAGAACACGTGGATGCAATCATAGGACCAAGCGGCTCAGGCAACGCCATGGCTGTCATCCAGTTTGCAGCGGAAGCAGGCACACCAATGCTGGCACCAGTTGGTACCGCTGCCGCCGTACTACCAATGACCGCACAAAAGAAATGGGTCTTCAAAACAACACAAAATGACGACTTAATTGCTGAAGCATTGGTCGAACAAATGAAATCAACTGGCATCAAAACCATTGGTCTCATAGGGACTGCAGATCCATACGGTGAAAACTGGGCCAAGGTAATGAAAGACCTAACCCAAAAAGCAGGCATTCAAATTGTAGCGAGTGAACAATTTCAGCGCCAAGATACCTCCATGACAGGTCAGAGCTTAAAAATCCTGATGGCCAGCCCAGATGCCGTTTTGATTGCCGCACCTGGCAGCTCATCAGTAATGCCGCAAACAACCCTTAAAGACCAAGGCTACAGCGGCAAAATCTACCAAACTCACGGCGCAGCACTCGATGCTTTCCTTCGTCTTGGCGGCAAAGCGGTTGAAGGCACTATCCTAGCAGCGAGCTCTATGCTGGTTTTAGATGAAGTGCCAAACAGCCCTTCTAAAGAGATCGCTACGAAATACATCACAGACTACAAAAAACTATACGGCGAAACGCCTGCCACCTTTGGCGGTAACGTGTTAGATGCAGGTCTACTCCTTCAAAACGCCATTCCGAACGCATTGAAATCAGGTAAACCGGGCTCAGCTGAATTCCGTAGCGCCCTTCGTGACGCACTGGAAAAAACCAAAGAAATGCCAGCAACGCAAGGCATTTACAACATGACTGCAGAAGACCACAGCGGCTTTGACGAGCGCGGCCGAGTTCTGATCACTATCAAAAATGGTAAATGGGTACTACTAAAATAATACCCCTCGACATGGGGTGGGCACACACAATTTCAGCCCACCCCAGCGAGAATATAATTATAAATTTTGCGGCCACGAAGCCACAAAATCGATGAGAACAAAAGGAATCACAATAAATGAACTTTCAGATCGCCACACTGCTTGGACAGGATGGCCTAACCAACGGGGCTATTTATGCCTTATTGGCCCTGTCTATTTTGCTGGTTTTTACGGTTACTCGAATATTGCTTATTCCGCTAGGCGAGTTCGTAACGTTTGGCGCACTAACAATGGCCGCCATGCAAATGGGTAAAGCACCAAAACTCGAATGGCTTTTACTCGGTCTTGTTTTGATCGATTGCGCCCTAGATTTGTACCAACAAATCAAACATCACATCGATCGAAACAAGATGAAAAAGATAGCCCTTAAACTCGGTTATGCCTTAGTAATGATAGGGTTGTTAAATAATTTGTCTTTGTCAGAAATCCCAATGGCTTGCCAAGTTTTATTAACACTTTGCTTGATCGTGCCACTTGGTCCAATAATATATCGCCTATTTTTCCAACCATTAGCAGACGCACCTGCACTGGTTTTATTGATTGTATCCATTGCGCTTCATGTCACCATGGTAGGCATAGGTCTATTACTATTTGGCCCCGAAGGCGCCCGCACACAACCTTTCTCCGATACAGGATTCCGTTTGGGTGCAGTGATGCTGAAGAGCCAAACACTGTGGGTCATTCTAGTCTCTATCTTCCTCATCGTGACCTTATTCATTGCCTTTGAGCGCACGCTATATGGCAAAGCACTCCGCGCCACAGCAGTAAATCGAATGGGCGCTCGATTGCAGGGTATTTCACCCGTGTTTGCTGGTAAGGCCACTTTCGCCTTAGCCGCTTTTATCGGTAGCGCATCAGGCATTTTGATCGCTCCAATCACCACCCTTTATTACGACTCCGGTTTCATCATAAGCCTAAAAGGTTTCGTCGGCGCCATTATTGGCGGCCTTGTTAGCTACCCAATTGCCGCCATTGGCGCAGTCGCGGTTGGCATGATCGAAGCTTTTTCCATGTTTTGGGCAAGTAATTACAAAGAAATCATCGTTTTCACCCTGATTATTCCATTCCTAATCTGGCGCTCGATGAACAGCCATCATGTAGAGGATGACGAATAAATGAAATCGCGTAATTTAATTATTTTTGGCTTAGTCCTACTGGCCATTGCACCTCAAGTGCTACCGACATTTCAGATCACCCTACTTAACTATATCGGCCTATATGCACTGGTCGTACTTGGCTTGGTATTGCTCACTGGCGTAGGCGGCATGACCAGCTTTGGCCAAGCGGCTTTTGTTGGGCTTGGCGCTTACGCCACCGCTTACTTAACCACCACAGAACAATTACCGAGCTGGCTAGCTTGGTCTGCAGGATCACCTTGGATTGGGCTAGTTATTGGTTTGCTATTAACCGCCGCCGTTGCCTTATTCCTTGGCGCACTCACCCTTAAGTTATCAGGCCACTACTTACCATTAGGCACCATTGCTTGGGGTATTTCGCTGTATTACTTGTTTGGCACCATGAGCTCTATGGGCGGACACACAGGCATCAGCGGACTACCTTCTTTAAGTTTGTTTGGCATTGCTCTGGATAAAGGGGAAAAGATTTATTACTTGATTTGGGCGATTCTGATGTTGGCAGTCTGGATTACCAGCAACCTACTAAATTCACGCGAAGGTCGCGCCATTCGCGCCTTAAAAGGCGGCCAGTTAATGGCAGAATCCATGGGCGTAAACACCTTTCGCTCAAAGATGGTTATTTTCTTGATCTCTGCTCTATTTGCCGCTGTTTCCGGCTGGCTTTACGCCCACACGCAACGCTTTGTAAACCCAACGCCTTTTGGCCTCAATATGGGTATTGATTATCTATTTATGGCACTGATTGGCGGTGTTGGCAGCGTCTGGGGTGCATTACTTGGCGCAGGCATTCTAACCATGCTTAAACAATGGCTCCAAGATTGGCTTCCTCTCATTATGGGTGGAAACGGTCAGTACGAATCCATTGTTTTAGGTCTATTAATCATTTTTATGATGCAGCGATCACCCGGCGGTATTTGGCCTTTATTGGTAAAGTTTGCACCAGCATCATGGCGCAATCAGGACCACATAAAAATAAACCCATCCACTGCAGAGCTATCACGCCGTGATTTACCACAAAAAGGGAAATTGATATTGGAGGCCTGCAATGTCACCCGCCGCTTTGGTGGCCTAATTGCCAACAACAAAATGAATCTTCAACTGCACGCTGGTGAAGTACTTGCCCTCATCGGCCCAAACGGTGCAGGCAAAAGTACCATGTTCAACCAGCTATCCGCCGTTGATACACCAAGTGATGGCGAAGTACTCTTTTTAAACCAAAGCCTAAAAGGCAAAAGCTCTCGTCAAGTCGCTCATATGGGCATGAGCCGCACCTTTCAGCACGTAAAATTACTTACCACCATGACAGCATTAGAAAACGTCGCACTAGGCGCACACATGCGTGGCAACAAGGGCATTATCAGCTCCGCATTGCACCTTGAACGCGAAGAAGAGCAACGCCTTTTGAAAGAAGCAAAGTATCAACTTGAACGCGTTGGATTAGGCGAGCACCTCTACACCGAAGCAGGGAGTTTATCTCTTGGACAGCAACGCATCCTTGAAATCGCTCGTGCACTTTGCGCAGATCCATGCGTATTACTACTAGACGAACCTGCTGCCGGACTTCGCCACCAAGAAAAACAAGCGCTCGCCGAGCTACTCAAGAAACTCAGCGATGAAGGCTTGGCTGTTCTTTTGGTTGAGCACGATATGGACTTTGTTATGAACCTTGCTGATCGAATTGTCGTAATGGAGTTTGGCGAAAAAATTGCGGAAGGCTTGCCTGAGGAAATCCAAATCAACCCAGCTGTTTTAGAAGCCTACTTGGGAGGCGCTGAATAATGACTCAATCGACAGAAAAAAATCTCCTCGACGTCAGCGGCCTACGGGTTGCTTACGGTAAGGTAGAAGCGCTAACAGGTATCGACCTCACCCTTAAAGAGGGAAAATTAGTGACCGTTATCGGCCCAAATGGCGCAGGCAAAACCACTCTCCTGTCCGCTATCATGGGGATTTTACCTTCCAAGGGCACTATTCACTTTAATGGCACAGACTTCATTAGCCCAGAGGTTGAAACACTTGTCGGTCACGGACTTGGCTTGGTACCTGAGAAACGCGAGCTGTTTTCCACCATGACAGTTCAAGACAATCTATTACTAGGTGCATTTCAACGTTATCGCCGTGGTGACAAAAGCTACAACCAAACCTTGGCTGAAATTTACAGCCTCTTCCCTCGTTTATGGGAACGACGTCAACAACAAGCCGGCACTCTATCTGGCGGCGAACGCCAAATGCTTGCCATTGGTCGCGCCATGATGAGCAAACCAAAACTATTGATGCTAGACGAGCCGAGTCTTGGCTTAGCACCTTTAATTACACGGGAAATTTTTCGTATTTTTGCTGACTTACGACGACAAGGTGTATCCATACTGCTGGTGGAACAAAACGCTCGCGCGGCACTAAAAGTGGCAGATTACGCTTATGTTCTTGAAGGTGGACAAGTGGCGATGCAAGGTCCAGCGTCAGAACTTGCGAATGACCCTAAAGTTATTGAAGCCTACTTAGGCCTAGCCAGCAAACATCAAGAGCTGCTTTCTAGCTAAGCCCCCAACAACACAAAGCAAACAAACAAGAAGCTTATTGCTAAATATGAGAGTGCGCTCATTTTAGAGGCACCCTCATTTTCAAACGGAAAATTTGATTATGAATATTTGTATCGCAGGAGCCGGCGCTATTGGATGCACACTAGCCGCCCGCTTATCTAAATCAGGCCAAACCGTAAATGTTCTTGCTAGACGAGAAACTCTCGAAACCATTCAAAAAAAAGGCATTCACCTCACGGACATAGACGGTGAGCATAATGTCAAAGTTAACGCCTCAGACTCTGCAAAAGAACTTGGCCCACAAGACATTATTTTTATCTGTACCAAAGCACCAGCTTTACCTGCCATGCTAAAGCTGATCACCCCCATGCTCCACGAAAAAACGATTGTCATTCCCGTTGTTAACGGCATTCCATGGTGGTACTTCCAAGGCATTGAAGGACGCTTTTCAGGCAACAGCATTCAAGCCATCGATCCCGATGGCTCAGTCAGTAAATTACTCCCTCATAACCACCTAATTGGCTGTGTGGTATTTATTACCGCATCCCGAAACTCGCCTGGGGTTGTCACCTCGACCAATCCACACCTAATCGTACTTGGCGAGATCAATCACCAAATGAGCGAGCGACTTGAGAAAGTCCGCAAGGTAATCGAGGACGCAGGTATTGAAGCACGCGCTACCGACAACATTCGCGACCAAATATGGACCAAGGTGGCAGCCAACATCACCTCTAACCCACTTTCAGTTGTCACCAAAGGCACTCTAGAACAGCTCTACACTAATGATCTCTTAAAGCCACTTGTTCGCAGAATGCTCGACGAAGTTCTACTCATTGCCGCCGCCTATGGCGCACGAATTCGTTTTGATCCTCATACTTTTATGGAACTTGGCGCAGGCATGGGTGCCGTTAAAACCTCCATGTTACAAGACTATGAAGCCGGCCAACCTTTAGAACTAGACGCTATCGGCTATTCTGTCTTAGAACTGGCAGACAAGGTCAATATCCCCATGATTGCCACACAGAACCTGCTGGATTTGACCCAATTTATTGCGGCACAATCGCATGCTCAACAGCATTCTTGAAATCAACAAACAACAAACAACAAACACGATGAAGGGAACACAAATGAGTAACTCAGTGAACCGCCCAACCCACATTAGCGAAGAAGAATGGGCTCTTCGCGTAAAATTAGCCCACTGCTACCACCTAATAGATTTTTTTGGCTGGACAGAAACCATCTTTAATCACATTTCTGCCCGCCTCCCCCACATTGAAGGCGAATACCTGGTTAATCCATTTGGCCTAAATTACACAGAAATCACCCCAGAAAATCTGATTAAGGTAGACGTTAACGGCCACAAACTGGATGACTCTCCATACGATGGCAACCCCGCAGGCTTTGCCCTTCACGGGGCCATACACGCAGCACGAGAAGACGTACACTGCGTGATTCACACTCACACCAACGAAGTCTCAGCAATCGCGATGAAAAAACAAGGATTCACGCACGATAGCTTTTACGGCGCACAACTTTACGGCCGCGTTGCCTATCATGCATTTGAAGGCATCACCCTATTTGAAGATGAAAAAGGCCGCATGCTCGAAAGCCTCGGACAAAAACACATCCTTGTCTTACGAAATCACGGCATCGCGGTTGGTGAATTTGACATAGAGCGCACCTTTTTCCTTTTATGGACGACACAACGCGCCGCAGAAATTCAGGTAACCTCAGGAGCACTTGGCGGTGAAGACGTACTACTAGAGCAGAACATTCGCGAAAAATGCGCAGACCTGACGCAAATGCTGATAAAAGATAGCGGCTTTGCAGACAAGTTCTACAATGCAATGGTTCGCAAAATGGAAGCCGAAAAAGGCCCCTGCTGGTAATCTTTTAGCCAAAAAATAGCCGACCCTTGGTTGGCTATTCCAACAAACACTCTCTTACTTTTTGTTGCAATTGAGAATCATTATTGATATAAAAACTTGATGTTTCAATTGACTAAAAACGTCATTTTTTGTACATTCTCACACCTATAAAAAGTAAGGATTCTTAATGACCAGCAAACCTAGAACACCACGAAGTCAACGATACAACCCTGCAAGTGAAGACTTTCATAAAGAAGACTTTCCCTTTTATTGGTTAAATCAAGTTCATGGTCGTTATAGCGCTGCCGTTGAAAAAGCATTAAAAAAAGTCAATCTTGATATTCCAAGATGGCGAATCCTATTCACATTAAAAGAAGAAGGCACCTGCAGTGTCTCTCAAATTGCAGTTCACGCCATTGCAAAACTTCCCACTGTGACAAAAATAATCCAACGCATGAAACAAGATGGTTTAGTAGACACAAGAGTAAGAAGCGATGACGGTCGCGTTACAGAAGTTATGCTCACCGAAAAAGGCATCAACGCCGTTGAAGACATCCGCTTCGCCACCAAAGATTTATTCAAACAAAGCTTCAAAGGCATGACAGAAGCCAAAATACAAAGACTCAACAAACTACTTGAAGAGCTGTTCCACAATTTACCAGAGCACTAAAACGAAAAACGGGAACACCTACTCACGCCAGCAATACAATTCCTTTAACGCACCAAAGTTTTTTCAAGTGAGATTCTCGCTCAAACTCGGTGCATTTTGCATTTTTTTGTATTTTTAAAAAATATTTTTTCTAAAAAAACACTGTAAATAATAGACGCTATCCAACTCCTCCACTTCTTCTCGAAAAACACACTAAAAAAACATAAAAGCATTAAAAATCAGCAAACTAAAACGTATCCTTCTAATTATTAAACATTAAATATACGCGATATTACGCAAATAAAAGATCAATAACCCAATCGAATATGGTTTGGCACAATACTTGAATGCATGAATAATTACTTGAACATTCAATTAAAAATGTGTTTCTATAAAAATGCATTATGACTCTCCCTTAGGAGAATCAAATTAAAGTTCAAATAAAAATTATCGCGGATCAAACCGCTAAATGCAGCTCAAACTATTTCTAGATAGTGAGCACCTAAGAGGATACCCCAATGTCTTACAAGCCATTAGTTACTGCGCTTTTCTCATCAATAACCATCATGGGATCCATGGGAGCAACTGCTTCCTCGGTTCGTCTAGACATTCAAAGTGCTTGGCCACTTACATTGCCCGCCAGTGGACAGAGCGCTCAGCACCTAGCCGATAGGCTCAAAACAACCTCAGAAGACATCAAAGTCAAACTTTATTCCGCTGGAAAATTGGTCCCATCTCTGGAAATTTTTGATGCTGTTCAACAAGGAACACTTGATGCAGGCTACACATCCCCTCTGTACGTAGCGGGGCGATTTCCTGCCTTACAGCTTTTTGGCGGTGTTCCATTTGGCCCATCAGCACTAGAATATGTAGATTGGATCTATAACGGTGGCGGCCTAGAGATCTGGCGTGATATTTATGCCAAGCAAGGTGTTGTAACGGTTCCATGTGGCTTAATGGATGCAGAAGCAGGTGGTTGGTACAACTTCGAAATTAACACTCTGGATGATTTAAACGGTAAAAAAATTCGCTTTGCAGGCCTTGCTGGTGAAGTAATGAAAAATGCAGGCGCATCGGTTGTATTGCTTAGTGGCGGAGATATTTACCCTAATCTAGAACGCGGCGTTATAGATGGAACTGAATTCTCTATGCCAGCCATTGATGCCGCTATGGGGTTCGAGAAAATCGCTAAATATTACTACTTACCTGGCTGGCACCAACCTGCAGCAATCAATGAGTTGATCATTAATAAACGTAAATGGGACTCTATGAGCTCAGCACAACAAGGCCTAATAGAGGACACTTGCCGTGAAACACTACTATGGACAGTCTCTTCCACTACTATCGCCAATGCTGAAGCGATTAATAAATTCAAAGCCGCTGGAACTCAAATTAAATCCTTCCCTCCTGCTGTTCTAAGCGCCTTCCAAAAAGGCACTAACGCAGTCATGAGTGAAGCCGCAAGCAAAGATGCCGACTTCAAACGCACTTTAGATTCACTCAATAGCTATCGTGAGAAAGTGTCTTTGTGGACAGAATATAAAGGCAATTAATTTCCAATAGAACTGAGGAGAACTCTGTGTACTTCTCAGTTCTATTTTTTTGACTGCTGATATTCCGACTTACACAACCGGAGCTATTTTAAATGCACATTGTAAACTCCATTGCCGACAAGATCGGAGCGTTTTCCGTTGCCGTCGGTAAAGCCGGCTCTCTGATTCTACCTATTTTAATTCTCACCATTTTGATAAACGTAATACTACGATACGTTTTCAATATAGGCTTGGTAGAGCTAGAAGAGGTGCAATGGCACCTAAACGCCATTGTTGTCATGTCCTGCTTAGCTTATACCTACCAAGCAGATGAACACATTCGTGTCGATACTTTTTATAATAGATTTAGCCCTAGACGTCGTGCATGTGTCGAAATTCTTGGCATCTTATTTTTATTCCTCCCTTACGTCATTCTCGTATCATGGCACGCATGGGGAATAGCTACCTATTCTTGGTCATTACGTGAAGGCTCTCCAATGCCTTCTGGCCTACCTGCTCGTTATATCATAAAAGGCGTAATGGCTTTCGGTCTGAGCCTTTTGGCACTACAAGGCGTTGCCATTCTTTTGCGCAATGTGGTTTTTTTGCTTCAGCCCAACACTTCATCAACCTCGTCAACACCCACGGAAAAGGGAACTCATCATGAATGAGCTATTGGTTTTTCTACTGTTTTCTACCTTCATGCTCATTCTATTTTCAGGCTTCCCCGTAGCCTTTGTTTTAGGCGGTGTTGGCGTCTTGTTTGCTACTTTAGGCAGCATCCTAGTCTCATTTGATATCTACGACGTTGCAGAACTACGCTCCATAGGCTTTGTAGCTAACAGAACGTTTTCGACTATTTCCAGCTATTCTCTAATCCCTATGTCGATGTTTATCTTTATGGGATATATGCTCGATCGCTCTGGTATTGCCGAGCGTCTAATTGAAGCAATGCGTCGCGTTTTAGGTAAAACTCCAGGTGGGTTGGCTATCGCGGTGGTTTTGATCGGCGTCGTGCTCGCAGCATCTACCGGCATCATTGGCGCTTCAGTAGTACTACTTTCTACCATTGCTTTACCAACCATGTTTAAAGCAGGTTATGCTAAGTGGATTAGTGCAGGCACGGTTGGCGCAACTGGCTGCCTTGGCATCCTTGTGCCACCCTCTATCATGCTGGTTGTGATGGGGGATCAGTTACGAATCCCAGTTGGCGACCTTTTTATGGGTGCAATCATACCCGGACTTTTACTCGCCACCAGCTTCGTTCTTTTTATCTTTCTTTATGCTCTTTTCAAGCCTTCCATGATGCCGAAAATCGTCTCTAATGAAGATAGTAGTGCAAGTAAATTCGATATTATTCGAGACATATCTAAAGCATTATTCGCACCACTAGTATTAGTCCTTGCAGTGTTGGGCTCCATCATTGCAGGTATCGCTTCACCAACAGAAGCCTCTGGGATTGGTGCGGCAGGTGCAACCTTTTTAGCCTGGAGCTCTGGTCGACTAAAGTGGGAAGATTTACGCATTGTCTGTTATCAAACAGGAAAATCAGTCGCTTTTTTATACGCACTAATCTTTGGGGCATCATGTTTTTCTGTTGTCTTACGTGGCTATGGTGGTGATGAGGTCATTGAAAATGCCCTTCATGCATTACCACTAAGCCCAGAAGGTGTGCTGTTTTGTGTGATTTTGATTATTTTTTTGCTGGGTTTTTTCTTGGACTGGATGGAAATCGTTTTGATAATCGCCCCTTTAGTCATGCCCATTTTAGTAGGGTTTGGATTCGACCCTGTGTGGGTGGCGATTCTTATAGCACTGTGCCTACAGACGTCCTTTTTGACTCCTCCCGTTGGTATGGCGCTGTTCTACATACGAAGTGCAACAAGCGACATCAGCATGGCCGAGATATATAAGGGTGCAATTCCTTTTGTGTTGTTGCAATTACTGACCCTTGCCATCGTTGCTTTTTATCCGCCGCTTGTCACCTGGTTACCAAACTAAGGAGCCTACGATCAAGTCGAACTAGGACACCTAACTCCTTAAACCGTCCTAGAATAATAAGTCATTTAGCCAATTTACCGTTTGGATTTAGAAAAACAATTGATCGAGACGACGACCTAGCTAAAAAACGATTAGACTTGCTCGTTAAGCATATTTAGAATCGACGAAATCATGAGAAAAGTGCTTCAAAAAGTCACCGAACAACCCTGCTTGGTGACATAAAATCCAAGTTGCTAGCTGCTCTATTTATTACTTAAAGTATTAAATGGAGTAGCGATACTGAACCGTGGGCTTTCTAACAACGAGGCTTTAAATACAAACTAAAGTGCATGACCAAATTTACTTACCGCATCAACCACTTCAGTAGCGCCAGCTTTGATTTCAGCCATTACGCGTCCAGATTCAGTCGAAAGTTCCAGCCCTTCATTACTGATCACCATACCTTCGGAAATAAGGTTAACGGCCTTTTTAGTAAGCTCTTTATTCTCTGTAACAACAGAAATAATCTCTTCCGTAGACAATGTAGTACGCGATGCCAAGTTCCTGACCTCATCCGCCACCACTGCAAAGCCACGACCTTGCTCTCCAGCACGAGCCGCCTCAATAGCCGCATTCAATGCCAACAGATTAGTTTGATCAGCAATGCCACTTATATTCGAAACCAAATCAGCAATTTTATCCGATTGTTCATTTAGACGTGCTATCCCGTCACTAGCCGCTTCCATCTGCTCCGTTAACTCTTTCATTTTCATGATTGTTTTATCGATAACACCACTTCCAGCGATGGCATTTTCTACTGTGTTTTTTGAAATTTTATTGGCAATCTGAGACGTTTCACTTATCGCCATTTCACGAATGACTAAATCAGTTATAACCGTCGCGAATTTGATGACCTTGTATACACGCCCATTTTGGTCATGAATCGGGTTATAAGATGCTTCTAACCATACACTCTCACCTGAAGCATTTATCCTCTCAAATCTAGATGAAACGAACTTTCCAGCTCTTAACTCACCCCAAAAGCGCTGATACTCTGATGACTCTACTTCTTTTTTAGAACAAAACATTTTATGGTGTTGCCCTACTATTGCACTTAACGGATACCCCATAGAATTAATGAAGTTCTCATTGGCTGTAATGATTATTCCATCAAGGTTAAATTCTATCGTCGCTGTAGACCTGTTTAACGCAAAAACTAAATCCTTCATTTCGTTAGAATGAGTAATAGTCCTAGTCAGTTCAGCAGAATACACTTCAAATTGAAGGTCATTTGAGCCAGATGTTGTAATTGGTTGAACTATCGATCTAAGCCAAACTCTACTTCCGCTTTTAGCGTCAATTTTAAGCGCCCCATGCCAATGCATTTTTTTCGAAATCGCCCCCATTACGCCAGCTATATCTTTTTCGTTGGCATCGCTTTCGTTAGCATTGGATGGTGGCAACACGTCAGACAGGGAACGACCTACAAGTTCATCAAGGGTGTATTCGGTCGACTTTAAAAAAAGATCATTTGCATTGGTGAAAACGCCCTGCTGATCCAATGAAAAATAGAGCATTTCTGATCGCAAGTCTTTTTTTGTGGATTGAAAACCATTCAGTTCTTTTTCTAACTCTAATACGCGAGCCTGTAACTTTTTTTTGCCGAAGAACATACATCATCCTTAATCGCTTTTAAATATAGAAGTGATAAGTTATTAAAATAATATAGATTATATAGACTGAGGTTTATTTAAAAAAGTATATTTTTAAAACCCGAGTAAGCCAGAATGAAAGTAATATTTTATTTCATTAAAAATTCATCTAAATGAAACATATCATTGGCAAATTATTTTATTCAATATGTATTTCGCTTTGATATATTGTTTTTTAATATGACAGAAAGTATTCCATACGAAAAAATGATAACACTCTCTTCGACAGCCAGTTTGAAAAACTACGATACCTCATCAAAACCAAGTTGGCATGGGTCTATGCTCTTAGGTTTCAGCAATAACCGACACACTTTCTATCAGTTACTTCAAAGCATGAAATTGGGGGGATGCACAGCGCGTGGGTGGGTTTTCTGAAAGCTCACAAGTAAATTTGAAGGATTAAAAACGACTCAAATTTATTGCTATAGATCTATGGATAAAAATCACTCTACTCTTGTATCAGTTTGATCCCTTTTTGGTCTCAATTCAGATACAAAAAAGCCGAACACTGGGTCCGGCTTTCTTAACTTACACTTTCTTATTCAGAAATGTAGTAAGTATAATTTTACACACTTAAAATAGTGGTAGGGCTAGGCAGATTCGAACTGCCGACCTCATCCATGTCAAGGATGCGCTCTAACCAACTGAGCTATAGTCCTAAAAAGTGTTGGCTATTATACGCAGAGAGTTGGTTTTGACAAGCCTTCTGGCGTGTTTTTTGAAGCCTTTGTTCTAAATAGGTTATTCATTTAAAGGTACAAGCAGTTCGTGACCGATTACTTGATCAATCAGACCATAAGGAACCTTGTATTTCTTCTCTTTAAATTTAACAAGAGCATAGTCATAACACATTTCAAGCACGGTGCAGTTCACTATCACCCCGTTATCTATAACACGAATAATGTTGTAATTTCTGAGAGTAATGGCCATTCAAGGCTCCTTTTTCTTTGAATCCAAGCGTTATGACTCACCAACGTCTTTAAGTTTTTTCTGCAACTGACGAATCTGATCTCGATAACCACCCGCCAGTTCAAATTTAAGCTCTTCAGACGCTTGCATCATTTCTTTCTGTAATTGGATCATAGCTTTACGAACTTGCGCTACGTCTTCCATACTTTCTACTTGATAGTCTTTGGCCGTCTCAGCCACTTTTTTAGCTTTGCCACCACGCTTTCCTGCACCTGGGTTATAAGCCCCTTCCATGATGTCTTCAACCGATTTTGTAATGCCTACTGGTGTAATACCATGCTCTTCGTTGTGTTCTTTTTGCTTTTCTCGACGGCGATCTGTTTCGCTAATCGCTCTCTCCATCGAACCCGTGATTCGATCTGCGTATAAAATGGCTTTACCGTTGACGTTACGAGCAGCACGACCGATGGTCTGGATCAGGGATTTTTCCGAGCGTAAAAAGCCTTCTTTATCGGCATCAAGAATCGCAACAAGGCTTACTTCCGGAATATCTAACCCTTCTCGTAATAGGTTGATGCCCACTAAGACATCAAACTCACCCAAACGTAAGTCACGAATGATCTCAACTCGCTCTACCGTATCAATGTCTGAGTGCAAATAACGCACGCGAACACCATGATCGCTCAAATAATCACTTAAATCTTCCGCCATACGTTTAGTTAACGTAGTGACCAAAATCCGCTCACCAATAGGCGCTCTTAGATTAATTTCAGACAATAAATCGTCTACCTGAGTCGCTACAGGTCGGACTTCTAGAATGGGGTCAATCAAACCTGTTGGTCTAACAATTTGTTCTACTACCCAATCCTGATGCTCGGCTTCATATTTCCCTGGCGTGGCGGAAACAAAAATAGTTTGCGGTTTAATTTGCTCCCACTCTTCAAATCGCATTGGTCGATTATCAAGCGCAGAAGGCAATCGAAAGCCATATTCAACGAGGTTTTCTTTACGAGAGCGGTCCCCTTTATACATAGCCCCAATCTGCGACACCGTCACATGGGATTCATCGATAACCAATAATGCGTTCGCGGGTAAGTAATCAAATAACGTCGGCGGCGGTGAGCCTTCTTCACGACCAGATAAATAGCGAGAGTAGTTTTCTATCCCGTTACAATAACCCAGCTCTTGCATCATTTCTAAATCATAACGAGTACGTTGCTCTAGGCGCTGTAACTCAACCAGTTTGTTCATAGATTTAAGCTGCTCTAGTCGCTGATCTAACTCAACTTTAATTCGTTCAATGGCAGCAACAACCGTTTCTTTTGGCGTCACATAGTGAGTTTTCGGATAAATAGTGACACGAGGTACCTTACGAATGGTTTTGTTCGTCAAAGGATCAATCATCGATAAGTTTTCAACTTCGTCATCAAAAAGCTCGATACGAATTGCGGTCTCTTCAGAGTCTGCAGGGAAAACTTCGATAACATCGCCACGAACACGGAAGTTACCACGCTCTAAAACCAAATCATTACGGGTGTATTGCAGCTCAGCCAAACGACGCAACACCGCCCGCTGATCAATACGATCACCACGATCCAAGTGCAACATCATTTTTAAATAAGACTGGGGGTCGCCCAAACCATAGATCGCCGATACGGTTGCGACGATAATAACGTCTTCTCTTTCAAGTAACGCTTTAGTGGCTGACAGCCGCATTTGCTCTATGTGTTCATTGACTGACGAATCTTTTTCGATAAAGGTATCTGATGCCGCCACATAAGCTTCAGGCTGATAATAATCGTAGTAAGACACAAAATATTCTACGGCGTTGTTCGGGAAAAATTCTTTAAATTCTCCATACAACTGCGCCGCCAAGGTTTTGTTGTGCACCATTACTATCGTTGGACGCTTAACCTGCGAAATTACATTGGCAATGGTGTAAGTTTTACCTGAGCCCGTTACACCTAATAAAGTCTGGTGAGCCAAGCCAGCTTCTACACCACGAACCAATTTTTCAATGGCTTTTGGCTGATCGCCTGCGGGCGAGTAAGATGAAACAATTTGAAACTCTTGCGACACGGGTTTTTCCTAAGCTTTACAATCGACTCAACAGACTAGCAAATTTTACCTGTGGCGTCTGGTATTTC
>CAXBGJ010000014.1:0-37695 GCA_963975045.1 uncultured Marinomonas sp.
CCAGTCTCTCCGGTACGAATACGAACCGCTTGTTCAAGGTTAACGATAAAGATCTTACCGTCGCCGATTTTCCCAGTGTTCGCTGCGCCAGTAATGGCCTCAACAACTTGGTCTGTCATGTCGTCTGCAATTGCTAGTTCGATTTTTACCTTAGGTAAAAAATCCACTACATATTCAGCGCCGCGGTATAGTTCTGTGTGGCCTTTTTGACGTCCGAAACCTTTTACTTCTGTTACGGTGATACCTTGAACACCGATCTCAGAAAGTGCTTCTCGAACATCATCGAGTTTAAATGGCTTGATGATGGCAGTTATAAGCTTCATACCCACTGTCTCCTTTAAAAGTCAGTTTTATTGTCGTATCGCAGGTAGTTAGCTTTATTCAATATGCGTGCCACATCCTTAAAAGCCTTTGATATACAGGGTTTGTAAGGATTTCGTCTGTTTTTTGAAATTAAAAAGAGTCGCGGTTGGCTTTATTTAGTGCGGCATATTGGGGTGTCTTTATGGGGCGTTGCGTTAACTTGGTGCGGCTGATCGATCAAAGAAGAGGGTAATTCACCAGTCAACGCCTTACCTTATTGCTTTTGATCAGAAAAAAACACACACAGGAATGCGTTGTATGTGTGCCTTATTTAGGGAGAGTGCTTTAATAAAGGCCGCTTAGTTGTGATTTCACGCACGAAAAAGAGGCGTTTTATCTGTACGGTAGACTGATATTTTTTATACTTAGGAGAACGTCCTTATTAAAGATGTGCGATAGATGACTTGTTTGCACCTTCCTTAGGCTTCTATACTAATAGGCATTGTAAATGTTAAAAATGGGAAAGACATGATAGATCAATTTATAAAGCAGTTGGGCACCGGGTTAGAGCAAGCCGCAGAGACGATTGGCAAGCTACCTAAAGCAGAAATTCAGGCGCAACTACACGAAGTGGCCCGCAATACATTAAGCAAAATGGATTTGGTCACACGTGAAGAGTTTGAAGTACAAGAAGCGATGCTTGCCAAGTATCGCGCGAAGCTCACAGCGTTAGAAGCTCGTTTGAGTGAACTAGAAAAAAACGACTAAACGCTTATTTCCAGCCTTGTCGCCATTCATCAACAGACGCTAAATTCTGCCAAGCGAGCGTATATTGGTTTTTGTTGATTACGGCTTCAAGAACGCACTCTATGACCGTTTCTTCTTCGTCACGAATGAGCTTAGTAACAATAAAATGCTTTTCTTTGTGTTGCGGTGACGTTGATGTCCATTTAGACAAAAGTAATTTGTTTGGGTTTATGTGATGCATGTGAATTTTGTAATCTCGTAAACGTATATAAATAAAGGTACGAAAGAAGTGAAGAGCCGGATTGCTTTTCACGATAAAAAGCACATTTTAAAATACGATCAAGGAGTGATCATGAGTTTAGCAACCATTTACAGTCGTGCCCGAGTGGGTGTGGCGTCCCCTTTAGTCACAGTCGAAACCCATATATCGAACGGTTTACCTTCTTTAAATATTGTCGGATTGCCAGAAGCGGCGGTTCGAGAAGCAAAAGATCGTGTGCGTAGCGCGATTATTAATAGCCATTTCGAATTTCCCACCAGAAGAGTCACCATTAACCTTGCCCCGGCAGATTTGCCGAAAGAAGGCGGTCGTTATGATTTAGCGATCGCGATCAGTGTGCTCGCGGCATCAGGTCAACTCGGTGAAGTAAACCTTCGGGATATGGAGTTTATTGGTGAGCTTGCCTTATCGGGTGATATTCGTGGCGTCCCCGGTTTATTGCCGTCGGCGATTGCTTGTCATCGTGCGAATCGACAGCTTATTCTTCCTGAAGACAACCAACAAGAAGCAGCACTGGTCGAAAGTAATGCCGTATTTGCACAACACCTTACCCAAGTCACTGCACATTTACTAAAGTTAAGTCAGTTGCCTGTTTGTGTTTCCAAACCAGTGGCGTCATTGCCCTTAGATCACAAAGACATGCGAGATGTGAAAGGCCAATATCAAGCTCGACGGGCCTTAGAAGTCGCGGCGGCGGGTGGTCATAATCTTTTGTTTATTGGCCCGGCTGGCACAGGCAAAACCATGTTAGCGTCGCGTTTGCCCAGCATCATGCCGGCCATGACCGAAGCCGAAGCACTTGCCGTGGCGTCTGTTCAGTCTGTCGCAGGGCGAAAGATGGGGTTGGATTGGCATTGGTCTGAGCGTCCGTTTCGTTCGCCACATCACTCTTGTTCCGCCGCGGCTCTGGTTGGAGGCGGTTCTATTCCAAAACCGGGTGAAGCGTCGTTGGCCCATTGCGGCGTGTTGTTCCTTGATGAGCTGCCAGAATTTGATCGCAAGGTATTAGAAGTGTTGCGAGAACCGCTAGAGAATGGCGAAGTGCATATTTCACGAGCGCGAGGGCAAATGTCTTTTCCTGCACGGTTTCAACTGGTCGCCGCGATGAACGCCAGCAACGAAGCCTATACCGGCGGACAAGATTATTACCAGTCTAGCGCCAGCCAAAAGTACCTTAAAAAACTCTCGGCGCCTTTCTTAGATCGAATCGATTTGCACGTAGAAGTGCCGCCTTTGCCGTCTAATGTTTTAGTGAATGCGCAAGAAGAAGGAGAATGTAGCGCCAGCGTTCGTGAACGAGTGGAGCGGGCAGTCGCACGACAAAGAGCGCGACAAGGTGTGCAAAATGCCTTGTTAAGTGGTCGTCAGCTCGAAAGTATTTGTGCATTAAGTGACGAAGACAAACATTTTATGCAGCAAGCATTAGAAACCTTAAAGCTCTCGGCTCGTGCTTATCATCGAGTTCTAAAAGTCGCACTCACCTTGGCTGATCTTAGTGATTCACTAGTAACAAGAGCGCATTTAATGGAATCATTAAGTTACCGGAAAATGGAAAAAACCTTATCGATGGCGGTTTCTTCTTAAACGAAGATCGTAATCGTCTATTAACGCCTTTTAGTGGGTGATAAAAGCTGTTTTAACGCATTTCATTTCGTTACAATCTTTGCCCCTATTTTAACCCTTACTTGTGTGGATGGCTTTTAAGTGCTGTTTTGCGGCATCTCATGGAGCCATAAGTTGGGGGTGATAATAGGTAATAATAATTAATTGTGGTCATGTACTCGCTTTTGCTGATGGATTTATGACGAAGCAGAGTGCATAAATGGAGTTATACTTTATGGTTATTCAGCTGTTCCCCCTTTGGGCATTGTTACTTTCTGTGCTTGCCTTTTTTCAACCGGATTTATTTGTCGGTTTGAAAACTCAAATTGTTCCATTACTGACTGTTATTATGTTGGCAATGGGGTTAACCCTAAGCCCAACAGACTTCAAGCAAGTCCTTAAAAACCGTAAAGCCGTTGGTGTGGGTGTTATTCTGCAATTTTTAGTAATGCCGATTGCGGCGTTTGGTGTGGCGTTTGCGTTTGGTTTTGATACGGAATTGACCGTTGGTATGTTGCTAGTGGGCAGCGTAGCGGGCGGTACGTCATCGAATGTGATGTGTTATTTGGCGAAAGGCGATACCGCGTTGTCTATTTCTATGACCGCGATTTCGACCTTGATTGGTGTGATACTAACGCCTTTCCTAGTGTCTTTGATGATAGGTCAAAGTGTTGATGTACCAGTGGTCGGTATGTTGATGAGCCTACTCAAAATTGTATTGTTACCGGTTGCCGCTGGCGTGTTGATTAATACCTTTTTCTCGAAGTTTGTCCGCAAAGCTGAGCCGATTTTTCCTTATGTTTCTATGTTCGCGATTGTCCTTATCATTGCGATTGTAGTGGCCTTGAGCGCTTCAAAAATTGTTCAAGTTGGCCTTATCGTGGCTGCGGCCGTAATTCTCCATAATGCGATTGGTTTGACCTTGGGCTACTGGGTGACTTACCTGCTTGGCTTTGATGCGCGCGTATGTCGTACGATTGCGTTTGAAGTGGGCTTGCAGAACTCAGGTTTGGCGGCGGCTTTGGCAGTGAAGTTCTTCACTCCGATGGCGGCATTGCCAGGTACCATCTTCAGTGTGTGGCACAATATTTCGGGTTCTTTGTTAGCGAGCTATTGGAGTCGTCGACCTGTTTTGGAAGATAACAGCGAAGACACCTCTAAATAAGCATTTACACAAGCAATAAAAAAAAGGGGCGCCATTTTGGTGTCCCTTTTTTTGTGCCTGTTCGAACGGTTATGTCAGTGCGAGTCGATGCAATGTCGGGTACACTTAGTGCTGATTTTTAACCGCCGCGCAAGCCAGAGTTTTTCCATGAGTGAGTCCCTTCCATCCATCTCCCAACGTTTGAGAAATCTAAACGAAAGACAGCTCGATGCCGTCAAAAAAATCGATGGGCCTTTACTGGTATTGGCCGGAGCGGGATCAGGAAAAACCAGCGTAATCACGACGAAAATCGCGTATTTGATTCAAACCTGTGGGTATAAAGCGAACAGCATTATCGCGGTAACTTTTACGAACAAAGCCGCTCGAGAGATGAAAGAACGTGTTGTTGGTATGCTTTCTAAGCAAGAAAGCCGAGGCTTGAGCATCTCTACCTTTCACAATTTAGGTTTACGTATTCTACGCAAAGAGTTTCGTCGGGCAGGTTTAAAAGAAGGCTTCACTTTATTTGATTCCCAAGACTCCCTCAGTTTGATCAAAGAAATTCTAGACAAAGAGTTTAACGGTCAAACGGACTCCGCAGGCTATTGTCAGAACACAGTGTCCAATTGGAAAAACGATCTTACGACACCGCAAGAAGCCATGACCAACGCCGATACCGAGGAGTTTTTGTTGGCGGCGCAAGTCTACGCACAATATCAGCGTTATTTGCGCGCCTACAACGCAGTGGACTTTGATGACCTTATTTTGCTTCCTGTCAGCTTATTAATGGCAGATGAAGCATTGCGTGATCGCTGGCAGAAAAAAGTTCGCTATTTGCTGGTGGATGAGTGCCAAGACACCAACGGCAGCCAATATGAATTGATTCGTTTATTAGCCGGTTATAGACGCTGCTTTACCTTAGTGGGCGACGATGACCAATCTATCTACGCATGGCGAGGAGCGCGTCCTGAAAACCTAGAGCGCTTGTCGGTCGATTACCCAAATTTAAAACTGGTCAAGCTAGAGCAAAACTATCGTTCGACTAAAACTATCTTGAAAGCCGCCAATACGTTAATAGCGAACAACCCTCATATTCATGACAAAGCGTTGTGGAGTGACCATGAAATAGGCGATCCGATCCGTGTGATGGTCACCCGAAACGAAGACTCAGAATCGGAACGCGTGGCGGCTGAAATACAATCTCGTCATTTGCGCCATGACATTCCGTATCGAGATTTTGCCATTTTGTATCGAGGCAATCACCAAGCGCGGTTATTGGAAATCAAACTGCAAGCCTACCGGATTCCTTACAAAATGAATGGCGGCACGTCTTTCTTCTCCCGCGCGGAAATCAAAGATTTGATGGGGTACCTGCGTCTGTTAGTGAACCCGTCAGACGATAATGCTTTTTTGCGAGTGGTGAATTTACCGCGACGAGAAATCGGCCCTGCGACCTTAGAAAAAGTGGGTAACCTCGCCACCGAGCGAGGCGTGAGTTTGTTTGAAGCGTCTGGTTATAAAGAGTTAGAAGAAAACATCACTGGTCGCTCGCTGAAAAGCCTGCAAGACTTCGAGAGTTGGATGTCTACCTTACGTAAACGTCTAGAAGGGGCGTCCCCCGTGCCAGTGATCGAACAAATGATTCATGACATGGATTATTACGGCTGGATTCAAGAGCAAACGTCTTCGTCTAAAGCGGGCGATCGTCGCATCGAAAACGTGCGCTTCTTACTGGATTCTATTCAACGCATGATGGAATCCGCTTGGGAAGAAGATGAAACTGCCGGTTTGGATCAGGCGATTAGCAAGCTGTTATTGATTGACATGCTAGAGCGTCAAGAAGAAGAGGAAGACGAAGATAAAGTGCAGCTGTTAACGCTTCATGCGTCTAAAGGTCTAGAGTATCCGCATGTTTTTTTGATCGGCTGTGAAGAAGAACTTTTACCCCACAGGAACAGTATAGAAAACGACGACATCGAAGAAGAGCGTCGTCTGGCTTACGTTGGCATAACGCGGGCGAAAAAAACCTTATGCATTACTATGGCGGCGAAACGCCGACAATATGGTGAAGAAATCGACTGTTTACCAAGTCGGTTCCTTGATGAACTTCCAGAAGAAGACTTGGTTTGGGAGGGGCGAGGTGACGAAGGAGAGAGCGCGAAAAAAGAACGTGGTCAGGCGTCATTGTCGGCATTAAAAGCCATGTTAAACGGCTAGCGCGGCGCTGAACTCCCTAGTCTTTGCTGTTGTCTATCATGTATTCAATAGCGAGTTTCAGCTCATCATCACTGCAATCAAAACAGAGTCCTCGTGGCGGCATGGCCTTAATGCCGCTGATAGCGTCTTTTAGCAAGGTATCTATGCCTTTATCGATTCTCGGTTGCCAATCTGCCTGGTCACCAAATTTCGGCGCCCCTGCAACCCCGCTCATATGACAAGCAACGCAATAAGTATTGAAGGTTTGCTCGCCAGAACGGGCTGCACCAGCCAGCGAAGAAAGCCCTAGGGCAAAACAAACGGCACCAAGAATACTAAAACGTTTAATGAAGGGCGAAATAGAAAAAGTCACAATGAATCCTTAGTGATTAAGAGTCAAAAACGATACAGTTATTTAAACACAAAGGCGTGAATATACTCGCGTATTTTTGTAACACGTTAATTATACAAGGAAAAAAACATGGCCACTGAACTCGTACTTGTCGCCAACATTCGTGCTCACTCTGGCAAAAGCTCAGCCTTAAAAGCCGCTTTAGAAGCTTTACTAGTGCCAACCCGCGCGGAAGTGGGTTGTTTGCAATATGACCTTCACCAAAATAATAAGGCTCCGGAAACGTTCGTCTACTTCGAACGCTGGACCGATTACGATGTGTGGCAAGACCATATGAAAACGGATCATATCAAGACGTTCTTAGAAGTAACCAAAGACGTTATTGCAGAATTTGATGTGACTGAATTGCATAAGATAGGCTAAGTTTTTTTCCACGCGTTAGTTGTTTGCGGTGTAAACAGCTAACGAGGAAAGCAGAGTGATAGCAAAGTAATAAAAAACAGCGTATATCTGTTCTTTATTGCTTTAAGCACTGGAATCCTGAGTGATTTCCTTTAGAATACGCACACAAATTTGTGATGGCCTTGTTTGCACCTTGCAACAGAATTAACGCCACACAATCATAATGCGCCCGTAGCTCAGCTGGATAGAGCGTCGCCCTCCGGAGGCGAAGGATCGGCCGAAATGGTCACCGTAGGGCACAGGACAGAAAAGTAAGTGAAAAGATATGCACCCGTAGCTCAGCTGGATAGAGCGCGCCCCTCCGGAGGGTGAGGTCGGAGGTTCAAATCCTCTCGGGTGCACCATTTATTCAATTAATTCAGTGGCTTACACGGGGTTTAGCGTTTAACTCTTCCCAGAATGCCCCATTTCCTTTTTCTTAGTACTAATACTGTATTTCAAATAACACTCTTCAAGCAGTCTCAAATGTCCTTCGCTTTTTGTGACCAAAATGGCCTCTTTTTTGTCTTGTGACCAAAATGTGACCATATGGTGACCAAAATGATTTTCGGGTCATTTTAAGCATCGAAATTTTCGCTAGTTACTCTTCATCTTTTTGTATTTCTAGTAAGTCTTCGATTCCACATCCTAAGTAATTACATAGCTGTTCCAGTACTTCGAACTCTACGCGCACTGCTGTCTCATGATATAGGCGCGTAATAGTTCCTCTATTAATTCCTGTCTCATTAGAAACGTCTGAAATTTTGAGTTTCTTTTCACCCATAATTTTAGATAAGTGACATTTTATCATCTTAAACCTCAAAAAATGATCTACAGAAGATCAAAAAGACTTGCAATAGATCTAAAAGAGACTATTATGATCTATAGAAGATCATTAAGGTCTTTTGAAGATCCTAATAACTTGTAGGAGTTTAATATTATGTCACAAACATATCTAACAACCGAAGAACTTTCTGGACGCATCAAGTACGACAGTAAGACTATTCGTCGAAAATTAAAAGACTCGGTTCTTATTGAGGGTATCCATTACTTCCGACCATTCGGAGGTCGCAAAATTTTGTACATCTGGGAGCAAATAGAGGAGGACATGTTTAAAGTTCCTGCCATTAACACATTGATGGCTGGTGTCCACTAGGAGGGTATATGGGAAGCATTAACGTTAGAAGCGGTAAGTTACTATTGGATTTTCGTTTTAAGGGTGAGCGCTGTCGTGAGCAGACTAAACTGACGGATTCTCCTGCGAACAAGAAGCGAGCTAAGCAAATTCTTGATCGTATAGAGGCTGAAATCACATTGGGTACATTTAAGTATTGGGATTATTTTCCAAACAGCAAAAAAGCGGATTTGTTTCTAGAACAGAAGGATATGTTGACTGAACATACTGCAAAAAAGGCAAGAAAAACGCTTTTATTCAAAGAGTTTGCAGAGCTTTGGTTTGATGAGAAAAAGATCGAGTGGAGAAACTCGCATGTACTTTCAGTGAGAAGTAGCATTGATGTGTATTCAATACCTTATTTCGGTGATAAAGAAGTCGGCAGCATCACAAAAGCAGACATACTAAATTTTCGTTCAACTCTCGCCAAAGAACCCAAACGGAAAAATAGTGCTCTTAAGCCTGCATCAATCAACAAGATAATGACGCCTCTCCGAATGATTATTAATGAAGCCGCCGACCGATACGAGTTTACCTCTCCTTGGAAGGGAATTAAATCGTTAAAGATCATGAAAACAGACATAGATCCATTTTCTTTGGATCAAGTGAATTTTATTATTCAGTCGGTGAGAAGGGACTTTAAAAACTATTTCACAGTGCGTTTCTTTACGGGAATGCGTACAGGCGAAATTGATGGTCTTAAGTGGAAGTACGTCGATTTTGAAAGGGGACAGATTTTGATTCGCGAAACCTGGGTAAAAGGGGAGTTCACTTACACTAAAACAGACGGCTCGCAGCGTGAGATTTATATGTCTCAGCCAGTTTATGACGCATTAAAAGCGCAATACAAAATGACACATGATCAGAGTCTAGTGTTTTGCAATATTGATGGTAGCCCTCTTAAGAGTGACACAGTTACGAAACGTATTTGGTACCCATTGTTAAGGCTATTAGACCTCAAGAAACGTCGTCCTTATCAGACGCGCCATACAGCGGCTACGCTTTGGTTAGCGTCGGGTGAAAACCCAGAATGGATTGCTCGTCAGATGGGTCATACAACGACGGAAATGCTATTTCGTGTGTACTCACGGTATGTTCCGAATTTAACCCGACAAGATGGTTCAGCCTTTGATCGTCTATTGTTGCAAGAACACATAAAGTTAACCGAGCAAAAATCTGAGACTGGAGAATAAAGTATGGCTAAATCGAATGTTTGGGTGACGCCTAAGGCTGAAAAGTTTTCAAAGATGCTAATTGATGACCTTCATATTATTGATGGCGTAGGTTTAGCCTCTATACTTAATTTGGCTCCAGTTTATACAAATAGTGAAGCTGTGGCACTCTGGGTGCAAGAAAAGCTAACCAATGAATATGAGCGCTATTCTGATTATGGGCTTTTGAGGTGTTCTTTAGTTGGGAGTGTTCCGGCTTTTTTGCAAGGAGAATGTTGGTAATCAGTGATGGTAAGGTAGGGAGTGCTACTCCCTACCTTTGTGTGTTGTACTTTCAATTATGGAGTGAAAATGGATATATCAACATTAGATAAATTGGACCTTAGTAAAAATTGTGCCAATGTCATTCTTTGGTTGAAGCAGCAAAGTTCCCAGCAATGCTGGGACTTGTCTGATGATGAAATGGCGACATTACTTGGGGGGATTCAAACAGAGAAATGGAAGTATTGGCAGGAAATCAGTGAAGAGATTGGAATGCTAGATTTAGAGCTCAAAATAATAGAACGATTATCTTTATTGGCTGGTATTTATAAGGCGATACACCAAAGTGTACCAATTGGCTTACATTACAGCTCTTTTAAAAGACCTATTAATCATCCTCTTTTTGAGGGGCTTTCGGTTAAAGAATATTTGTTAAAAAATAGTTCGATTAATGATTTTTATGAGGTTAGAGATTTCTTTTTAAGTAGGATGTGAACGAATTGGATCCTCTAGTTCATTCTGTCCATGTCATACTAACTTTTAAAAGTTAGTCGTTTAAATACATTTCAGCCATATCATCCAATCTTGCTTTTACGCCTTTCCAGTTAGGCATTACTTGGGTTAATAAACGCCAGAAACGCTCACTGTGGTTGTGTTCTGCGATATGGCAAAGTTCGTGCAAAATCACGTAATCAATGCATTCTTTAGGTGCTTTAACAAGGTGAGGGTTGAGCATCAGGTTGCCTTTGGTAGAACAGCTTCCCCATTGTTTTTTCATTGCCATTACACGAAAGGAGGGTATGTCTTTTACCCAAGTCGTTTTTGGCAATAATGCTGCCAATCGCTCGTGGAAAATCGCTTTCGCTTTGTGCTGATACCATTTGTCGATGAGTGGCTTAATTATCACCAGCCGGTTGTTTTGATTCTCTGGTATATCGTCTTTACTGATTTCATCTTTGAGTGTGACGTTTAATTTACCACGGCTTAGCTTTATGTTTGGGGCTTGCTCGGCATCAACGATGACCTTTAGCACATAGCGCTTACCTAAATAAAATTGGGTTTCGCCACTGACATAGCGTTTAGGTAAAACTGCGTCTTTTTGCTTTGCAAATTCATCAATGCTTTGCCAAATCCACCTTGCACGTTTTTGGATGGCTTCTTTAATTACATCTTCGTTAGCATCAATGGGAGCAGTCGCAACGACACGCTGATCAGGGTGAACTTTTATCACCACCTTACGAACTTGCTTTTTAGCGGGATTAGCAAACATAGGTTTACGGATGACATCATAGTGAATGGTGTCATTACCATAAGTGAAAACGCCTCGATCATTAGTTGTCGCTTCGTTTTTTTTTGGGAAAATAGCGGCTGAAACTGTTTTTTGAGTCACTTGAATTAACCTCTTGCTATGCCCAAACGGGTTATCTTCAACACTTCCTCAATCAACTTTTGGGCGTTATCAAGACCTAGGTCCGCAAATAGCATAGGTAATAGCTTCATGTGAATAGCGTTATCAATTTCTGCTGGGTTAATGGAATACTCAGCAACCGCATCATTCACTACATCATCAATATCAAAAGCAAGTGTTACCAGTTTGTCGTTATTTAATGCCTTGCCTGCCAAAAACTCAGCATCGAATAGGTGTTTAAATAGTCCAAAATAGGCTTGAGCATGTTTGTTTAACTTGCCAGCTTCATCCATAAAATCATTGGGAACCTCAGCAACCTTACGATCCTTCACTTTTTGTTCAAAGTCGGCAAATAAAATGTATTGTTTAACAGGCGCATCAAACATAGCCCTAGCATCTTCAATGGCTTTTTTAAGCATTTTAGAGAAATACTCTTGAGCATAAGGATCATCAGCCAAATCCTGTTCAATCATTTTTGTAATACGGCCTGTGATCTTGTCTGTTTGGTTACGAGCTTCGTCATCGCTCAAATCCTGTGGTTTCACATTTTTCCCAAGGTTACCAACCAAATACGCACCATCCGGCTCTTTTACTTCAATGCCAGCAATATGCTTATCGAGTAGGCTTCTAATGTCTTCAGCGTATTCATCGTAATTAATGGTTTCATCTGCATCTTCACGTATCTGCTTACGTAAATCGACAAAAGCTTTTAAGTCACGTTTGTATAAGTCACGTAGGCTACCAGTTGCTGAATAGCCATCGAATGACTTATCTTCGAAGTACGTCGCCGATTGTAGGGCTACTTTCATGCAGTTTGAAAATGCAGTGAGTGTAGAGTAAAAATCATCACGCTTTTTGAGGTTAGTATCGGTGAGGTTACCATCGACTTCTTGCACTTTTGGCGCTAATGCTTGGCGTAAAGCTGGGCCATCTTGTTTGTTTTTAACCCCGTCAAAAATCGCCCATAAATCACGGTGTAATCCCGGAAGCTTTTTGTATTCCGTATCCATGCGGTTATACAAACCTTTCAGGTCATCAATATCAAAACCGCCCTGAGTGCGTTCTGCGAGGTCTTGGTATTTCTCTATCGTAGTATCTAGTTCCTTTAATATGCCACGGTAATCAATTAAGTAACCAAACTGCTTTTTACTGTGTAAGCGGTTAACACGAGCAATGGCTTGAATAAGGTTATGTTCTTTGAGTGGCTTGTCGATATACAGCACGGTGTTCTTTGGTTCATCAAAACCTGTTAATAGCTTATCAACCACAATCATGATGTCAGGACCATCGTCTCTGCTAAAGTCTTCAATAATGGCTTTGGTGTAGGCTTTTTCGTCTATTTCGTTAACGTTTGCTTTCCACCAGTTTTGAACGATGTCTTTGCTTTCTTGATCTACCGCCTCATGCCCCTCGCGGGTATCAGGCGCCGACATAGCAACAACCGATGTAACCGTACCAATTTTATCGAGTGCTTTTTTGTAGCGAATGGCAGAGGCTTTAGAGTCGCATGCCAATTGGCCTTTTAAGCCTTGTTGTTTAAAGTTTTGGAAGTGATCGGCGATATCATATGCAATTAGATCAATACGACCTTCGGTTTGATAAATTTGACCTTTTTGTGAAAACTTTCGTTTCAGATCTGTTTTTTGTTTGTCGGTCAGTTTGCTGGTGCTGCGCTCAAACCATGCATCAATGGCTTTTTCGTTAACGTTTAATTCAGGAATACGCTCTTCATACAACAGTGGCGTAACGGTTTTATCTTCAACCGCTTGCTGCATAGTGTAAGAGTGAATGATCTTGCCGAACTTGTTTTCGGTTTTGTCATCTTTTAACAAAGGCGTACCCGTAAAGGCAATATAGGCCGCTTTAGGCAGCGTCTGCTGCATACGGATATTATTCTCACCGTTTTGGCTACGATGGCCTTCATCCACTAACACAATTATATTGGAGCTGTCGTTGTAACAGTCTTTGTGTTTTATAGCCGAGCCAAACTTATTAATAATCGAGAAAATAACTCGCTCATTACCTTTACCTATTTGCTCGGCTAAACGCTTACCCGTAGTCGCCATGGAATCTTTTCTATCACGGTCGGTTAATACACCGCCAGATGCAAAGGTACTGCTTAGTTGGTTTTCTAAGTCCACTCGGTCAGTGACAATGATCACGCGGCATTGTGCTAGCTCTTCAAGCCAAATTAGCGCTTTTGATAAAAACACCATAGTAAACGACTTACCACTCCCCGTTGTGTGCCAAATAACACCGCCTTCTCGTGCGCCTGAATCATCAAAAGTATTAATACGCTCTATTAGTGCCTTGATGCCAAACACTTGCTGATATCGACCCACTATCTTGCCCACTTTTTTATCAAACAAAGTAAACAAGCGAGTCATATCTAACAGGCGTTCAGGGCTCAGTAAGCTTAAAATGAGCCTATCTTGATCAGTAACCGTTAAATCACCCGCAGCAACAAGGGAAAGGTAATCATCTTTTACTTTTACAGGGCGATGACTAAACAGTGAGGTTAGCTGTTCATCGCTTAATTTATGGTTTTTAAGCCTGACGAACTCGGCTTCTGGAATTAGCTCTTCCTTCCACTTCGCCCAGAATTTTTCTGGGGTGCCACATGTGGCGTATAAGCCGTCATGGCCATTTACCGTTAATAGCAATTGGCTGTAGGCATACAAATGAGGAATTTCAGCTTGACCTTGATTACGAATGTGTTGAGAAATCGCTTCTGTATTGGTCGACTTGCCTTCTTTATTCGAGTCTGGGCGTTTCGCCTCAATCACAACCAATGGTAAGCCATTTACAAAACACACAATATCAGGAACTCGATTGCTAGTGCCTTCTGTATTTCGTACCATCAATTCTTCTGTGAAGTGAAACTGGTTGTTACTGATATCGTGCCAATCAATTAGCTTAATGGTGGGAGATGCTTTTTTACCGTCTATAAATTCAGTAACACTTATGCCATACATTAGCGCATTGTAAATTTTCTCATTAGCCGCTTTTAAACCTAGATTCATAGCAGGGTTAAGCTCATGCATCACCTTATCAATAGCGGCTTCAGACAAGTTATGTTGTTTACCTGCAAACGGGAATGTTTGTTTGGCTAAAAAAGCACGCATGATAGGCAACAGAACAACTTGATAAGAGCTCTTACTCTCGCTGGTTAGACTATTGCTACGTAAGGCTTCACATTCAGTTGGTGGAATAAACTTATAGCCAAGGTTAGTTAGAAGAGTTAACGCTGGGATCTTAGAACTCGCTTCTTCCGTAAAATTGGCCGCTTGTAGTGTAGTTATTTCCATATTGGGTGTTCTCTCCAATTGTCAGGCATTCCCATTGCTGATCGCCAGCGTTTATTATGAGCAAATAGATCAAGGGCTTGGTTTACATGCCGAGCCCAATCTTCACCATTACCAGTTGCTCTTAGTAAATGTCTTAGCATGAGTAAAATATAAAAAATTATATCATTTCTCGGTGTTAGAGGAGGGAGCCAATTAATATCTTTTGTCTGATCTGGTTTGATCGCAAGGCTTCTGTTCCATAATCGACCGTGATGAGCGCAAATGTTTCTTACGTAAGTTAGCGTGTGTAGCCAGTCGCCAAGCTTTTTATGGTGGAAATTAAAGTGCTGAGCGATTGCTTTTTTTATCTTCAATTCCTTTTTTTTGATCATTTATTAAACCACCATACCCAAATGATAAAGCGCCCAATGACATTACTTCTGTTAGCATCCAAATGGGAATTGAAGAGAAGTTTTGGTAAGTGTTCTTATAGTGATTGATAAACTCGTCTTTTGAACGGTGTACTTCACTTTGTAGTTGAGTAAGCCACTTGTGATGATCAAATTTATTGTGGAAATTGTTCTTGTCTGTGTATCCAAAGGCGCCGTATCTATGCCCAATATGGTAAGTGAACTGAGTGCGAACAGAGACTTCAATTCGCTCAATTGCATCAATGATCAAAGAACGTAATCTGCGGTCTGTTTCGTAAAGGAAAAGTACATCTTCAAACACTGTATCGGCTTCAAATTGATCTAATACACATTGTGGAGTGGCTTGATCACGAAGTCTAAAAGGGTACCAATAAGCACTTAAGCGATAGTAGCTAATATTGGCTAATGTTCTTTCAGCAAAAGCTTTGTCTTTGAACTGCATACCTTTTTGTTCAAGATGATTAACTTGGTCTGAGAAGGTAAGAGGGGACTTTGTGTATGGAATTAAAGGCATATTTTAGCCTTTTGTTTTTTGACTGAGAATTTTTAGACATAAAAAAACCGCCAAGGTTGCGCGTTACACCTTTAATCAAAGAAAAAAGGGCACTAAGCGTGACGGTTATGTTGTAGTTATTATGGTTAAAAATGACGACCTCGTCAACCCAAAAAATAAACCTGACCATATACTTTAGTTCCTTTTCTATAGAATCTTAGACAGATTAATGAGTTTAAAAAATAGCAATATTCATACAATGCACTATCAGCAATTATTGTCTAAAGTGGGGCGTTTTTTGGTTTCAAAGTCATCCATTAATTTCAGTTTATGTACGAGTTTGTCTTTAATAGTTGCTTGGTCAAAGTTATTAAATCTTGCTTTATAGCATCGATAAGTATTTTTTATTTCATTCCAAGGCGTGCCACAATCGTCTTCTTTAAAGTGTTTGTCTGCGATTTCCCGTTGTTCATCTGTTTTTATCTTGGCTGCATAATAGTTGATGCAGAAAAATTTATTATCGCGTCCATCCAAAAATAATACGACGTCTGAATCTGTTGGCCAACTTGCATCGGAAAAACGAATAGCAGGGTAGCCGTGCCATGTGTTGAGTGATGTGGTCATTTCTCTGTTTAATTCTATGGATAAATAGTGTGAGAGTTCTTGTTGATAGGCTTTTATTGCTTGGTCTTGGATAATTTGTGCTTGTTTCAATTCTGATAAATGATCCAAAACAAACTGTATACTTTCTTGAGGAAGGGCAGGGTTAGACATAAGACTCTCCAAATGCAAAATAAACTCTCGTAATAAAATAAACCACTTACCTAATGGTTGGGCCAAAAAATAGTCTGCAAGCTGGCGTTTGATTGCCTCAATTAGAGTAGGGTAGCTCACGCCATGCCAGTCATCTCTATTGGCTGAGCCCGACGGAGAAAGCACCACAAAGACGACTTCTTTGGCAGTGTACCTTTCTTCGTGACGAGCTTCTTTAACGTAGTTTTCGTAGTCGCTAAAAGGGTTGTTTTGTTGATGGAAAATTTTATTTTCCATAACGATTACCCACTCTTGGCTTTCAAGTAATAGATCAATGCGCTTCCCTGACTGAGTTTTGACTTCTCGCTCTGGTGTTTTGTTTAAGGTGCAATCGAGAGAGTGATAATCTTCTGGCAGGCACTCGATAAAGGCTTGAAGTACTAAAGACTCTAAACCATGGGAAGCGTTAGTATCGAGAAAGAAAGCAAGTATGTCGGTGGTTGGGTTCTCGTAATGACCTCGCCCGCCAATACTGAAAATGGTATCTTCCACTGTGGTGGGTGGTTTGAGCGCTACGATTTTTTTAAATAATTCTTGGATACGCTTCTGCTGTTCAATATCCATTTGTCATTTTCCTATTGTGTAATTGATTCAAGTGTACGGTCTTGAAAGTCGTGCAATGTTATCCCTTTTTCTGTTTTCCAATCGACCCAACCATTAGAGCTGGCGAGCAATAAAAACATTGAGGCACCACTAGGTGTTGGAAATAAATAGTCACGTTGAAATACAAAGCGACCATCTTGCTCTGCTATTACACCTTTGGCTAATAGTTGATCACGCTTATCATAAAACCGTTGCTCTGTTTTACGCTTGGTGGTCATTGGGGCTGATGAGCCTTTAAGCACCACCATACCTTCGTTAGTGTAAATTCCTTGGGCACCAACGCTAGTCCGGCTACATGAAAATACTTGCTCTGTTTTGGTAGGCGATGTTTCTGTCAGTGGTTCAAAAATAGGGTAGCCAAGAGTTGCTAATAGTAAGCTACCAATTACATGTATTTCATCACAATCGGCTTTAAGTGGAATAGGCGTATGGGGCTTTTGCCCGCCATTACCGTTAAGTAGCTCATAACGTTGGCAGTGTTTAGTTTTTTCTATCGACAGTGATTCTAAATACAGCACATGAGTTTGCGTTAAGTTATTGGTGAGCGACACCAATACTAATGCACGCTCCCAGTCTTTCTTTTCGTCTTTATAGTGCTGCATCAATCGGCTGCCAACATCTCCTGACTGACCAATATACAACTCGTCTTTGTTATCACCAGAAACTAAGAAATACAGTCCAACCTGCTTGGCTTCTGGCATTTTCAAAAAATCAGCAATATCACTGCGCGGCACTTCAATTAAGCGAATTATCGAAGTGGTTTGTTCTGCAATGCGAATACCCGCAGGGTCGCCCGTTGGTAAAAATATTTGAATAGTACGGGGGCTTTTTTGAATGATCACTCAGTTTGCTCCCCACCTTCATTATTAGGAGGCAATTCAGTGAGTACACCTAATTGGATAAATAAAGACTTTAAAGATGGAGCTACATCATTAAGTGAGCCAATAAAGCTAATGTAATTGTTGAAAAATTTAGATGTAATTTCTTCATCATCATTAGATGTACGCAAAAACAAGGAGCGCCCAATTTTAAGTTCTAGATTGGTAATGAAATCCCGAATCATTGGCTTCGACATTACTCTTTCTGCTCTAAAAACACCATTCTCTGACCATGAACGCATTACATCTATAAATTGCAATGTATTGAATTCTGGTCTGTTATTTTTTTGGCTGTTAAACCTTACTTCAACCGTTTTATTTAAATCAGAATTAAGATTTTGAAGATCGTTACTTAGTTGTGCTATCAGTTCATCTATAAGTCGGTTGACTTCTGCGTTAGGCAAGTAATCAATATATGAGCATATATATCTTTTTAGAATAACAAGTTCAGAAAATACAACCGATTCAATACAGTAGCCTTCATGACTAAATGGTGTACAGCTTCGAGTAATTTTTTGTTTCAAGTTAGTATCGACTTCTGGTGTTGAAAAGTCTCTGTCAAAAATAGCGTTCCAAGTCTTTCCCTTCATGAGTGAGCTTAACGTCCGCTTGTTATACTCAATTTTTTGAGCAATATTATCCTTTCCACGAAGAGGGAAAAATGTCACTTCACTCAAGCAACCTACAACAGGCGCCACTTCTTTTAATTTTTGGTTCAACGCATGAAGATAACTAGCATCATCCTTGCCTTCAACAAAGACTATATGCTTAGCCTGATTTAGCCGCTCTAGCGATAAAACTACTCCACCTAAAGCATTTTTTATTATATCAAAGCCTGAACTGTCTATTGCTGTCAAAAGACCATCATCCTTAACATCATCACTGATAAAAAAGACTTCATCATCACCAGCGTTTGTTACAAACTGGTCGTTGTGACTAATAATAAAAAATTGATTGTGGTCAATTTTCCTGAGGTAATTAAGTAGATTTTGCTGTAGCTTGGAGTGGATATGAGAGTCTGGTTCATCAACTAAAAGTAGCTTGAGTGGCGCATCAACAAACTCAACGGTAGCTAAGATCTCTACAATCTGGAGGAATCCGCTACCTTGAAGGTGCAGGTCATATGGTTTTGAGTCATCAACAGAAACACCAAGGCAGACATATTCATCTTTTTCTCTTCTGGTAGTTGGCGGTAGAGTAAATTTGATTTCTTTCTCAACTATTTGAGAAATACTTGCTTCTAAATCAGCAATAGATTTTCTTTTTGATATGATTTTATTTCGCAAAACTTCATGAGAAGAACCTTTTTGTATTTTCTTCTTAATCTGCGCTTCATTGTAATAGGGTTCAAACTGGTGGACACCTGCCACAGGTCTAGTTTGATAGATAAAGATTGCTTCATCTAAAAACTTACCAGCACCGCAAAAATCTTTTGCAAAATTGGTAAACTGATCCTCATCAGTAGGTTGTACACGATAAAAAGCATTTTCTATTGAACTTGGACAGGTTACTTTGAATCCCAAGTTCCAAGTTTGAGCCTCTTCATCATCATTAACTAAAGAAATTGAAATCTCGGCACACTTTCCTAATTCAGGGTCTCTAGGGTCATGGAACAGGTCTTCGTCTTTTGTGATCCGTAGAAAATCCAAGTCCTGATAGTTCACGTATCGATTTGTAGACTTTTTGACTTTATAAAAGCCTTTCCTCGAACTCAGAATATAGGTTTGATAGCACTTTTCCCATAAATGAATTGCTTCAAATATCGTCGATTTCCCAGAGCTATTTTCACCTATTATGATATTAAAGTCAGGATTTGGGTGGATAGATATTTCTTTAAATGTCTTAAAATTCTTTAGTGTAATATTGTTAATTCTTAATTTCATGAAGTCCCCTCCTTAGGTGTTAACTCTGTGTTTACCAGTTAACAGTTGCTGCATCAGTGCTTTTTTCTCTTGTTTTAAGTCAGCAAGCTGTTGTTCTAATAGCTCAATGTCTTGGTCTGAGTTTGTCAGTACGGCAGCAATTTTTTGTTGTTCTAAAAATGAGGGAATTAATAAGTGCAGCGATTTGATATCGTCGCTATTTACTGCCTCAAAGGTGCTACCTTGTGAGTATTTTTCCCATCTTGGTTCAAACCATAATAAAAACTGATAAATATAACTTTGAGAGTTTTCTTTCTTAGCTTTTATGGCTGAAATTCCACGCCCAATACATGCTTCATGAATTGATTTAGCGACTGTACCAACTGGCGCTCTAACACTCAGTAAAATGTCATCTATCCCGCATTTCTTGGTAACTTCAGAAGTATAAATACGTGGCGCAGATTTTCGGTTTTTAATATCGGCATTACCTTGAATTAACGGTAAACCTTCTGACATTTCATTATAAGAGGTCGATTTAGGTGATGACCCCATCACAATATCCGCGACATCTGAAAGCTTGACCTCTTCCCACTCACCCTCAAACGGTTTACCTGAATAATCAAGTAAGTGTTTTTTTCCAGTGAGCAGTTGTTGCATGAGGGCTTTTTTCTGCTGTTTGCTGTTGTCGATTAGGCGCTCAGTAGTCCTAATCGCTTTATCCCAAGTTCCAAGGATAGTGGCTATTTTTCGTTGTTCTGGGAGTGGTGGAAGTAAAACAATAAATCCGCAAACATCTTCTCTAGTGATGTTAGGATCTTTACGGCTACTTGCTGCAAACTTTTTCCATTGGGGAATATTTCCATTAAGGTAATTCAAAATATACTTTGGATTTGCTTTGGTGGGATCAAGAATTAAACCTGATAAAGCTTGGTTGATGGCTGACGGAGTGGTTAATAGGCCAGTTCGTCCAATTTGATTAAACCCTCCGTACATAGCCACGAGAACAGTATCAACTGGAAATATAGAACAAGATGTTTCCTTTAATGCTAAGTCTGTTATTTGTTCTTGGGTTTTAATAATTTCTTGGTTATTTAAATCAAGTGTTTTGATCCAAGGAGTTCCTTTCTTCGTGAAATAAATATCCTCTTTTGCTCGTAATGGTGTTGAACCAGACTTTATTTTGGCTATATCACGAAGCTTTGAACTCTCCCATCCATTAGGCACCATAACCCAACTCCTTTAAGTATCCTTCCATTTCTGCTTCAAGCGTATTAAGTTCACTTTTAAGTGTTACACGTTCTGCACGCACAGCCACTAAATCAATTTCAGCTTCTTCCTCAAAAGTATCCACATAGCGTGGAATATTCAGGTTGAAGTCGTTTTCTTTTATTTCGTCAAAGCTTGCTAAATAGGAATATTTATCGGTAGTTTCACGGGCTTTGTAGGTGTCGATAACTTTTTGGATATTTTCAGGTGTTAACTGGTTTTGGTTTTTACCTGATTTAAACTCACGACTGGCATCAATAAACAATACGTTGTTATCGGTTTTGTGCTTTTTGAATATTAAGATAGCCGCCGGAATACCTGTGCCGAAAAACAGTTTTTCAGGCAAGCCAATCACAGTGTCTAGCAGGTTTTCTTCAATCAGTTTCTGACGGATTTTACCCTCGCTAGATGCACGAAATAACACGCCATGTGGCACAACTACGCCCATGCGGCCTGTTTCTGGCTTCAATGTTTCAATCATGTGCGAAATAAAGGCGTAATCGCCTTTGGTTTTTGGCGGTACGCCACGACGAAAGCGGCCATAAGGGTCATTTTCCGCATCTTCATAGCCCCACTTATCTAACGAAAATGGCGGGTTGGCTGTTACCACATCAAAATGTAATAAGCCTGTACTGTCCTTATCTAATAACTGTGGGTGACGAATGGTGTCACCCCATTCAATGCGGTGGTTGTCTTCACCATGAAGGAACATGTTCATTTTCGCCAGTGCCCATGTTGAGCCAATGGCTTCTTGTCCAAATAAAGCGTACTTTTTTGAACCTGAATTTTTACGCACCATGGCGCCACACTTTAAAAGTAATGAACCACTGCCAGTACATGGGTCGCAGATCTGATCGCCTTCAACGGGCTCTAAAACGGTAGCTAGTAAGGTTGAAACCTCTGGTGGGGTATAGTATTCGCCTGCGGTTGCACCACTGCCAGCGGCAAAGTGCTTGATAAGGTACTCATAGGCATTACCGATGATGTCTAGGCCACCCACGCGTTTTGGGCTTAAATCTAACATTTGTTTACCAAAGTCTTCTAATAAATGCCGAAGCAAATCGTTCTTTTGTTTTTCTTGGCCTAAACGGTCAGTATTAAAGCTGATGTCTTGGAATACGTTTTTAAGCTTGCTGCCATTGGCTTCTTCTAGTGCGTGCAAGGCTTTATCAATACGTTCACCATTGCCGGCCTCAAAACGTTTTTCGTATAAATCCCAAAAACTGGCTCCTTCTGGTAACACAAAGCGCTGTTTTGACATCATGGCATTAATTAATTCTGGGTTATCACCATACTGCTCTGTCAGCTTGTTGTAATCGTCTTTGTATACATCAGAGATGTACTTCAAAAACAGCATGGTAAGGATGAAGTCTTTGTAAGTATCGGCACTAATAACACCACGAAAAGTGTCGCATGCATTCCAGACAGCCTTGTTGATATCGTCCTGATTGATTTGGTTGGTTGTCATGATATGTGATTCCTTATGTATTTTTAGTCAAACGGTTTAGTAGTTCTGATGCGATCGCTGTCATTTCCAGTTGTCTGTTCTTTATAAGCTGATTATAGGTTTTGATTTCTTTCATCGCGCATCGATGTAAATTGACGATTTTTATCTGTGTTTCGAAGTCAGGTAAAGTAAATGGCGTTTCTTCCAATACCTTTTTTCTAATACTGACTTGTAGGCTACCCTCAGCTGATACCTTGAAATAGCGCTGCGCTGGTTCTTGGTTTAACTGCCAACAAATGAATTCTGCTAGAGCGTCAGCATTGTGCTGAGGCTTAACTCTTAAGCGAAAAAAGTGAGGGGAGCAAATTGTATTTTCAGGCAGATTCTTCACTAAAGTCGCCGTGTTTTTTGTCCCTTTCGCTATGAATAAAATGTCATTGGCTAAAAGCCAATCAGGTGGTTTCTTCCCTGGTAATTTTGTCAGAGTAAGTTCGTTTGCCAGAATCTCACCATCCGCATCAATATTTCTAATTTGTACTACCAGCGCATCTCCTTCGCGACTTGGCTCTATCCGCCCTCTAAACGGGTAGCCAGAACCTATGCTTACATATTTTCCAAGAGTCGTTGTCATTGCTTTGGCCTGTTTAAATGTTGAGCATAGTTTGCAGAATTCATTTTAGGTCGTCAATTTAAAATTGCATTATTTCTATGATGCAAAAATTATTTTCTTTAAGATACATTTCATATTATTTTTTACAGTATTGAAATGGAGTGTATTTTTTTAAATGCAGTATTGTGATGGAGTATTTGGCCTAGCTTTGCTATATTGAATTTCGATTTCAGTAAGTGAGGTGCTAAATGGGAAGTAAATGACAATAAAAAACCGATGACATCAGAGGTGCCATCGGTTCATAGAGCCTAATCGTCTTGCAAACGATATAGACATCTAAACAACCAAAGCCAGCTTAAAAGTGCTACTGGTCTAAGGTCGGAGGTGAGAGTCTGTACTTTACCAATATAGTCGTACTTTTCAAGCGGTGCTTTGTTGACAGCGTTTGCTTTCGTGCGAGCGCATAACATTTTTTATTGGGAAAATGGTATGGATATAAGGTCAGCGGAAGTCTCGAAAGGGTTCGTGTATCTCCATTTTAAAGATAAAGGCTACGGGCTTTTCATTAATCAAATGGAGGTTTTTGGCTCATTGTTGCTCAAGGCGGGATCTCGTGTTGAGTATGATAAAGCAACGACTTCTATCAAGTATGAGCGTGATAGAAGAGAGCATCAGGTTCATCTCACTCAATTGACTTTTATGCAGTCGAATACAGAAAAGTGTCCAGATGGTAGTTGCCTTGAAAGCGTTATTACAAGCAATAGCATGCCTTTTTGCATACAAACGTCACCTCTAAACGTTGGTGAGCAGTGGCCAAATTTGCTCAAGTTGCCACTGTGGGATGTGAGTGGCGTGTCTGATTTTGCATTGCATGCTTCTCAGTCCTGTAATGATAATGGAAGTGTAATTAATGTGCCTTTCACTGTGCCGAGGGCCAGCGAGTATAAGCAGTTAAGGGTGCAAGTTGATGATTTTGCCGACACTCGTTCAGATAACCCCACACCTGATCAACTGTGCGATATCGCTTTATCCAACATTGATGGGATTCACCCTAAAGTAAAGCAGTTTTTGCTGCGCAATTCAGCTGTGGGGCGAGAGTCGTTGCCATTAACGCGGAATGAGGTGCTAGATTACTTAACACTGTTCCCCATAATATTGGTACAGGACGATGGTAAGCTTTACTGTGTGGCGGGGATTCAGTCTTATTTATATGCTGTTAGTGTTTTAGATAAAAAGCAAAAAGTACCTGTTCGCTGGTACAAAGAAAAAATGGGCAAAGCACTTCATCGATTAAACATGATGGAATCGTTGGGCCTTCCGATTATATTCAGTACAAAAAAGTGCTTGCTTCAGCAAACTTTTGACACGTTACAACCTTCGTTTGGCCCTTTGTACAAGCAATCCTTTCTTGCCTCCTGCAGTGTTAAACAGTTTGCCACGCTTTTCGGGCTAGACACTAGAACAATACAGGAGGGCGGCCGTTGAGTGCTCATCGTTCACCCATAATCGAGTTTCAAAACTCTTGTTTGCATCGCTTTCTTAAAGAAATGAAAAAGCAAAAATTGACCATTGCTCATTTATCTGCAGAGAAATCCCGCCTATTTGTACTTCATTATTGTAATAAATGTCATATCCCGCATCATTTACGCGCCATTGATCTTTGTGTAGAAAATATTAGTGATGCAATCGAAAGTTTGCTGGATGAATGCGACGACCTTTCGCTGCTTGAGAAGGAATTTGGTAGAGGGCTGTCAGAGTTAAGTAATTTCGCTGGTTTTATGGCAAGTCATATAGCTCTGTTGGAACAAGTAGGTGCTTTTATGTGGCATGAAAGACCGAACGTAGTCGATGAAGAGCAGCACCCTATGATGAGCCAATGGGGACGATATCCTATTTATTCTATGTTGATGAATTCTCTCGAAGATGATGGGTATACAAGTCATTTTCATGGGCTACAGATCATTGTGCTCGCTGCTTATTCGTCATTAAGTCATTCGCCCGATACTTTTTCGGTGTATATGAAAGATCAAGAAAAGCGTTTAAAAATAAATCAAAGTTCGGCATCGGCCGCAGGTTTTTTTATTCGGAACTGGTCAGATAATAATGTAGACGATGATACGTTAGAATTTTTTAGTGATGATATTAATGTGTACGAATGGTGCGAAGATATTATATCAGCACGTGATGATTCGGCCACTGAAGAACGCCCATTGTATCGCCAAACGATGAGCCCATTAATTTCAAAATGGAGAAGTTTTCAGTTTCAGCGTAAAAGTGCCCATGGAGAAAAAAAACGCGGCAAGGCCAAACCCTATAACAGAAAAGCCTCTAGCTGGCATGGCGGCTACTGCCGATACAATTCTGGCATTGTTAGCGAGTCTATTCTTATTGATGATAACGGTGTTGTTGAAAAAGTGGCGTATGGGCACGGTTTAAATACCATCCCTGTTACCAGCATCAAGATAAAAAACGCTCCAACCTTGATGCCTGAAGAAGAGGCTAAATATGCAGATTTAGAAGATGACGAGCAGGGCGATTATGGCGAGATTATTAGTGTTGATGACCCTACTCCCAGCTGTAACAACATTTTTTCGAAGCGACAAATTCCCAAAATCATCCAATCAAATCAGAATTTGATTGGTCAGTTTTCTAACGCCACCAGCGTGGAGATTGCTCAACTTGTTAAGCTTTGTCTAGATGTTATGAATGCCCCCGTATCTCATAGTGACTTGGTTTCTCATGCGGCACCAATGGCTTTATTAATGCTGTACACCGGCTGTTCTCTGAGAGATGTTGCACATGGTACAAGGTGGTCTATTGATCATTCATCATCAAAGGCGAAGATAACCTCTGTCTTGTCTAGCGGAAAACGAATTTGGTTTATTAAAGTCGCAAGCGTTCAGCGAAAAAAGCGGCTTACTCACGACCTTTTGGCTCAGTGCAGGGTTGTTGAGTCGTATATCAAAATTCCTGATGAGTTTGGTCTAGCAGATTTTTTAAAAGCACAGTACCAAGAACATCTAGATAGCAAAGAAACTGGGAGGGTTTTTCAAAAAAAGCTACGTGAGTACCGACGTATACTGAACGAATTACTGCACTTGTTGCCTAATGGTAATCGATTAAATGAGCATAAAATTGCAAATTTTTTACCCGCACACATAACTCATCAAACAGGTGATGTTGCGGCCACCATCTTATCGACTGGTCAGTATCTTCCGCTCGGAAAGACGCTTTTGCACTACAGTGCGCCTTCACCTCATTATCTTGAATCTGTTAGGTGTAAGGTCTGGGATAAGCTCTGCCGTGATATCCCTTTGCCCAGCTTTATTAAGCCAGAAGCAGACAAATTGCCTGCAATAAGCACATCGTCTGTTTCACAGCTATGCCCGACATTTGATAGCATTATCGATATGGTGCAGTACACTAAAAACGCTATCAGATCCGCAAACAAATCTGGTGATATCTTGGATACTCATAACATGATGACGTATTACACCGTTCAGATGTTTGCTTATGGAACGGGTGTGCGTGCTATTTGTTCACCGTTGTCCTGTGTAACAGCCTTTGATCCTAATACGAAAACTGTTGTCATTTCTGATAAAGACGGAGATGATTTTTATAACTCTCGACTGTGTATATTGCCCCAGCTGGTTTGTCGACAGTTAGAAGCTTATCAAGAGCACGTCGAGCAACTTAAAAAAACAACATACTTTTCTGCTATTAACGACAATTCATTAATAGACATACCAGACTATTTCTATCTCGATAAACATGTTAATCCCACTGAAATCAAACCCAGCATAAGTTTTTCCCTTCAGGCGCTTTTTTTAAATCTGCCAATGAACACTAACCGCCGGTTCATTCGTACCTATTTGATGGAGAAAGGGGTGAGTGGTGAGTTAATTAATGCATTTATGGGGCACTGGGGGATAGGGCAGGAACCCGGGGGGAAGTTTTCAACATGCTCACCTTTTGAGCTTATTGAAATGGTAGCACCGCATATTGATGAGCTGCTCACAGCATTGAATTTTACGATTGAGCGAGGGCTTGCTGATGTCTGAAGAACAAGTTGTTAAGTCTGATCTTTCGTGGAGAGCTGAAATAACTGAAGAGCGATGGTCGATATTTAAAAAGTTTGAATTAGAAATAGATGACGCCGAAAAACATTATTTTGAGTACTTTATGACTTGGCTTGCTGAAGATGAAAGTACGGATTCAAGAGCCATTATTAATGGATACAGTCGCTTTAAAAAACGTAAAAAACTTAACTCTAACAAACTTTTCAATCGATTTATTAACACCTGTAATCTAGATGTTGAAGGGATTATTAGATCCTCAAAGGTGCTAAGAGCACTTGTTGTATACTTGAAAAAAAGTGGCGAGTTAGATAGCGACGTTTCTCTCCCTGCCTTAACGCAAAAAATGCATCGGGAAGCTGGGCGTCTGACACCTATTCGATTTAATCGATATGTCGCTTTGTACAAAGATGTTGTTAGCGCGTTATCTGAGTCTTTAAAGCAGCCAAACTGCACAAATGACGTGAAGAGAGGGCAAATACTACTGTCGTCAGTTTTATACGGCGGCCTTCTGTCAGTGGAAGGCTTGTATGGCTTGCTGATTAATTCATCTAAGCGACCTTTTACCATTAGTGGTCAGAAAATCTGGCCCTTAGACCTGACATCGTGTAAGTATTTTTATTCTGAAAGTCGCTTATGGTATCCAGATATACTGACAGAAACGCTCTTGCTCAAAAATCAATTAACGGAAATTGAAATAAAAACAGGCCAAAAGCGAGAGATGAGAAAAAAAATCACTTCTCTTATCCAAGCGGTTTTCTCCAACCTGCCTACGAGTGTCAAAAAATCCCTTACTATTAATAAAGTGAATCTTTCGACACTTCTTAATGTTGTGTCTGTTCATTATGAGCAATTCGTACCTGCTTTTGTCGTGCGATATTGTCAGCGAGAGTTTATTAGTCATTCATTAAAACCGAGCGCTCTTAATCGCTTGGCGGGCTATTGCGTTTTAGACGATAGCTCTGGGAATGATGATTTAGCTGTTAAGTCGACTTGGGCTCCTAGTGATCAATATTTATCATTCAGTAACGAAACGCTGCTGATGAACAATACATCTGAGCAAGAGGAAGATGATCAGGCTGCAAGCTGGACATGGGTTGAAAAAAACCTCAAACAGTCTGATAGCAAGGAAAGCTTGGAGCATGATATTTCTGCTCTGCTCAAAGGTAATACTGAATTGGAGCCGGTTCAAAGACTGGTACTGATGTGGGGGATACACTTAGCGACAGTGGGCAGTATCGATTTTACAAACCTGAAACCAAAGCGCATCAGCTTCATGATGCGCTCGATCGGTTCTCGACTCTCCGGTTTAGTGCAGAAAGATGATATGACTTTGTATTCAGCAGAAGACTTAGAAGGATTATATGAAGAGTTGCTGAGTACAATTTCATCGATGGGTTTAAAAAGAAAATTGGCCAGTATGTTGGATCGGTTCCAAAAATATTTAGAAAACCACCACTATGTTGATGCTATTGATTCGCGAGAAGTGTTTGGTATCCAGAACTCACCGCTGCCTGTTGATGCAAATATACTACTTGTTGACGAATACCTAAATGTTTTAGAGACATTGAAGGGCATTGACGAGCTTGACTTGTCTCCAGACATGAATGTCATCATCAGATTGATGTTCATTCTTGGTTATCGCTGTGGATTAAGGCAAAGTGAAGGTCTAAAACTGAGAGTGGAGGACATCCAAGGTGATGAAAATTGCTACCTTATTGTCAGGCCTCATCAATACCGCAGGCTTAAAACAAATAATGCTAAGCGCTATTTTGAGCTGAGACATTTTCTAAGCCACGACGAATTGTTGCTGTTTAAAAATTGGCTTAGCAAGAGGCGTAGGGAGCTTGCTAGTGAGGAAAGTAGCTCGCCCTTCCTTTTTTCATGCTTATCAAAAGGGGATAACTGTATAAATCCCGATTTGGTGTTTCCCGTTATTCATAGCGTGATGCGAACTGTGTGTGAGGATGAGTCTCTTAGATATCATAATTTACGACATTCTTTTGCGACACTGACATTATTGAAGCTGTTGAAAGATGAATCTTGTCAGCTGCCCATCTTTGAACATCATCCAGAAACTCATAGTTGGTTGGCTGATAATGTTGCTTTTAAACAATATTTATATGCCAGCCAAGCCCCAACTAGAAAACACCTTTATACGTTGTCGATGCTGATGGGGCATGCGTCGCCAGAGACGACATTAGAACATTATATTCACTGTATGGATTACATCGCTCGTGTTGCTATTGAAAAGCGAATAAAGCCAACACCACAAATGTTGTCTGATGCGTCGGGGAATTCTTTAACTACTGTATATCGCTGGCTGCATGGAGGTGCTAATGAATATCGCTATAACTTATGTAGGCAGCATGAGCACTGTTTAAAGCAACCAAAAATATTGTTTTTTTCAGCCGCCATCCCTAACTTCCGACTCAATATTGTTACTAATAACACAGCAAGAAAAATAGAGAACTGCAGGAAGGTACTGTTTAAACTGATTCAAAGCCCAGCAGCAGGAATTGATAAAAAAAAGCAGTACAATTTACTATCAGAGCAATTTTCGGTGGGTGTTTTAGACATTGAAAAGTGGGAAAGAAATTGTCTATCTTTGCTCGATTTAGATAAGTCCAAATTTACTTCTGATAGTGTGAAACACTGCTCTAAAAGAATCAATTTAGGGCATTATCAAAACGAAACCTTACCATTGCCAGCAAAGCCAAGAAATATCGAGATCGATCAAGATGCTTACATTAAGGTTGTAGATGACCTTGCAACGATGGCGGAAAAAGACCTTGATCGGCTTCAGCTTCTTCTTAAGGCATTTGCAAAACATACTCAAAAACGAAACTACCTATTCAGGTTTACTGATATTGCTTCCGCTGAACCAGTCATTGATGCATTGACCTCACTGACAAGTGATGATGTTTCAATATCGTTTACTTTACTACATGGTAAAAAACAATCTGACAGCAATGTTAAGAGAGTCTGTATTCCTCATTGGCGAATGGGCCTAAAGCTGTCGAAGAAGTTGGTTTTCAATACAGCTTTAGCTAACAGTGATGCCAAAGCAGGGGAGTTTGGTTGGCTAGGTGTTAATTTGGTCAACGCTAAAACAGATAAAGCAATTGAGGGCTTACGGTATGTCTTTGCAATGATCTATGTGTTGGAGGTAAAGATCGTTTAGTAAATTATAGGGGCGGGAATCGGGATATCTAGCGACAACCCAGAAAACAAGCGCATTGACGTAATTTCATACTGAGCGTCTTCCATGGCAGGGTCACTTATGTTGTACCAATGTTGCATGCAATGAATACGGAAAATGGTAGATAGCGGATAAGGTCTTATGCAATTGTCCGCTTTAGGGTAGAAAGGTTCAATAACCGCTTCCAATTGATGCCAAGGCATCAACTTATTCCAAGGCATTAACTCATTCATGCGAGCAAGGAAAATTTCCTTACGTGTTTTACGACGGGTGTTGTTGAATTCGCTGTCAGCAAATGTGGGTTGGTGTGACATGGTTGAGGCTAGAAGGCTTAAAACGCGGTTGTCTCATGGCTGGGGCTTGTTCGTATATTCCTTAGTTGATGTGTTTAGGGCTGACCAGATGATACGAGCCGCAAGGGGGTAATCCGTTCAAAAACCACTAAATAAGACTGATTCGGCTTATTTAGTGGCGAAAAGTACTTAAATGAGAGAGATCTTGTGCTTTTTAACTGAGTGAAAGAACCAGATTGTTTTGCGACTTATTAATCGTAGTTTTCTTAGTTTGGCGCGGACATCACGATTCGAGCAAGTCAGGAGGGACTTCATGATTTGTGGCACTCTGGGGAGTTAAAACTTGAGAGTTGAATTTGCGAAGAATCATAAGATTTGAAATTGTAAGTTCCACTATGTGGGATAAACATCGAGATAATTGGTTTTTTCTAGATATAGTAAATTTGATAGTGCAGTATTCAAGGATTGCCATTCAATGAAAATTTCTAATATTTTTTGATTTTTATCAAAATAATATTTTATTAATTAGAGACGGTTATAAATGGTTTATGAATGAAGATAATAAAAATAGATCGTTACAGAAAGCCTTCGATGTGATCGATGCTATTGCAGACGGCGATAGACAAATTAAAGATATTTGTAAGCGTTTAGGTTTTCCTAAATCGACAGTGCATAGGATTCTTCAAGGACTTTTAGCGTCTAGATATATTAGAGAGGTAAGAGGGATCGGCTTGGTATTAGGAACAAAGGTTATTCAGTTAGGAATTAAAGCTCAGAAAGATATGCCTTTAAAAGAATTGGCAAGACCTTATTTAAGAGAATTATCCGAAATTACGAAAGATACCGTACATTTAGGTATTAAAGATGAAGACGAAATATTTTATTTAGATAAATTCTCAGGGAAAAGAGCTGTTCAACTACGCTCCCAAGTAGGTGATCGACTGCCTTTGGCATCAACGGGGGTAGGGAAATCTTTAATGATTGATATGCCAAAAATGGAGTGGGTGAGATTGTTTAAAGATCAAACGCCAAACCAAGTGGATGAAATGTTAGCGAGGATGAATGAATATTCTGAAAAAGATTATAGTTTTGACCTTGAAGATAATGATGAATTAGTTCGATGTGTTGCCGTACCTATAAGAAATAAATATGGAAATATTATTGCTGCAATATCAGTAACGAGTATTAAAGAATATATGTCTCTGGAAAGAATGAAAGAATTAATACCTATTTTAAAAAAATGTAGCGAAGATGTTTCTAAAAGTATTAATTAATTTAGGCTGATTATGATAATAAAAAATATTTTTTGCCACGCTATTTCAGTACCTCTTGATGAACCTTTTTATTTTTCTCAAGGTTGGGTGGATAGAAGACAATCTTTAATTGTAGAGATTATTACAGGTAAAGTGCATGTGTCTGATGCACCTGGTATTGGTATACAAGTTGATAGAATGTGCTGGATCAATTCAGGGTTAATTAAATGAATCATGCAGAATGGCTAATTGTTGATTGGGGTACGACGAATTTTCGCGCTTTTGCGATAGACGAAAATGGTGAGGTGCTCAGCAAGCTTGAAAAGCCCATGGGGCTATTGCAAGTTAACAATGGTGATTTCTCAGGGGCGCTGGAGTCAGTGTTGAAAAACTGGCTTGAGAATTACCAGGAATTGCCTGTGTATATGGCTGGAATGGTTGGTTCCGCCCAAGGGTGGGTGCCAGTGCCTTATGAAAAAACCCCAGTGAAGCTAGTAGATATCGCCAATAAAAGCACCCGTTTTACACTCTCTTGGGGGGCTGAGGCAGTCATAGTTCCAGGTATTTACGATCAGTCGAATTGCAATAATTACGATGTAATGAGAGGGGAAGAGGTTCAATTACTAGGTCTTCAAAACATTATTTTAAAAGACGAATTTATCGCTGTTTTGCCTGGCACCCATAGTAAACATGTGATGGTGAAAGAGAAGAAGGTTGAAACCTTCAAGACCTACATGACAGGCGAATTTTTCTCTATTTTATCGAAGTACTCTATTATTGGCATGGGATTGCCTGCTCAAGAAAACTCAAGTAGTTCATTTCTTAAGGGCGTATTAAGTGATCGCAGTGGCGAGCTTTTGAATACTGTGTTTTCGGCTCGGACATTAAGAATTTTTGAAAAAATTAAAGAAACAGAAGTACTAGATTACTTGTCTGGGCTACTTATAGGTCATGAGTTGAGCCACTTTAAGAATGAGACGGTGTACATCGTAGGGAACACTTTTTTATCTGAAAAATATCGATTAGCGTGTGATTCCTTAGGTTTGAAGTATGAACTAGTGAATGGTGATTTAGCCTTCTTGGAAGGTATGAAACAAGTAAGAGAGATGCTTTAAAATGAATAATTTAGAACAGGTTTTAAATGAAAGTAATCCTCTGATTGGTATTTTGAGAGGGATTGAAACGAAAGATGTTATAGCGGTCTCAAAGGTGTTGATTGAAGAGGGGATCACGATTATTGAGGTTCCTTTAAATAGTCCAAATGCTCTAGGCAGTATTCGTTTATTGGTTAAGGAGTTCGGTGACCAATATTTGGTTGGAGCCGGTACGGTTACAAAAAGAAGTGAGGCAGAAGACGTTATTGCAACGGGTGCTAAGCTAATTGTAACCCCGAACTACAATCAAGATGTGGTGACGCTAGCTGTTGAAAATAATTGCTTGGTATTCCCCGGAGTAGTAACTCCTACTGAAGCTTTTAACGCTATTGCCGACGGTGCCTCAGGAATAAAAATCTTTCCAGTAACTGTACTTGGTTTAGCTGGGTTTAAAGCACTCAAATCTGTTTTGCCAAGTTCAGTAAAAATATTCCCAGTAGGTGGAATAGATGCCACAGAGGAAAGTATGGGGCCATATTTAAGTAATGGTGCTTATGGTTTTGGTATAGGTGGCTCTCTATTTACTCCAGATTTATCTGTTGAAGAAATTAGAGAGAGAGCGAGAGGTTTTGTTAACGCTTATAAAAAAGCAAAGAAATAGAGTGGACTGAACGTTTCACTCAAATTATAAAAATAAGAGGATAGATAAATGAAAAAACATATAAAAAATCTAATTGTTTCTTCGCTAGTGATTGCGGGAATGTCGACAACTGTACATAGTGCAGAAAACTACCCAGAAAACCCAGTTCGAATCATTGTTCCATATTCTGCTGGCGGCGGTTCAGATAGTGTTAGCCGAGCTTTAGCTGAAGCTCTTAAGCCTAAATTTCCTAAAGGGATTGCTGTTGAAAATAGAACGGGTGGCGCGGGTTCGGTAGGTATGTCTTATGGTATGCATGCAAAGCCGAATGGTGGAACTATCACAATGGTTGTGCCTGAGCTTGTCATGTTGCCTCACTCTGGGAATGGTGGCGATATAGACTATAAAAAATTCAAACATTTAGCCATTGTAAACTCTGGCTATGCAGCGATTACAGTGCCAGCAGACTCACCTTATAAAACACTAGATAGCTTGCTTAAAGATGCGAACGATAAAAACCTGTTATTCGGTAACTCTGGTACTGGGTCAATTTGGCATATAGCAGGAGTCGGTATGGAAAAAGCAGCGAATGTAGAGTTCAATCATATTCCATTCAAAGGCTCATCAGCAGCGATTACATCTTTATTAGGTAAGCATTTAGATGCTGTATCAGTGTCGTATGCCGAAGTTGCTTCGCAAGTAGATGCTGGTTTGCTAAGAACTCTAGCAGTTTTGGCACCACATAGACTATCAGGTGCACCTGATGTCCCTACAGCAAAAGAGCTTGGATACGATGTGGCTATTGGAACATGGCGTGGCTATAGTGTGCCAGTAGATACCCCTGATTACATTGTAAACTATTTAACTGATGCTATTTTAGAAGCAGCAAAATCTGATGCTTTTAAAACTTTTATGGCGGTTTCTAATAACGACGTAGATATTATTGGTCCTGAAGAGTTTGAGAAAAAAATTCAACGTGAAGACAAGATCTATGCAGAATTAATTTCTGGTCTTTAAGATAATATGCACTGATTACGAGTCACCAATCAGTGCATTTTTAGGAGTGGTAATGAAAAAAGGTGAAGCTTTTCTTGGGACTATTTTTGCTACTTTTTCTGTGTTATTCGGAACACTAGGATATGGTCTGTACCAGAGTGGTCGATCGGGGGTAGGGGCAAGCCAATGGCCAATGATGATCTGTACGGTTATCTTACTTGGCTCTGTCGTTGTGATTGTTAACGCTTTACGTGCAAAACAGCACAAAAGTGGCTTGCAGTTTAATCGCGATGAAAAGCGAGTTTTTATCTCGATTTTCCTTTTACTTATGTACTTTATTAGCGTTGTGTACATAGGTTTTTTTGTATCAAGCGTGGTCATGCTTTATACATTTATATCGTATTTTGGAAAATTTAAGTGGTATGTGAATTTAGCCTTTGCATTGGTGATAACTAGCGTTGTGTATGTTGTTTTTGGCTATCTTCTCAATGTGTCGTTCCAATTTGGCGTTCTCTTCTAGGTGTTCTAATGATTATTGACGCATTATTTTTAGCGCTTCAACCCTCAGTTTTGTTGTATATGTTCTTAGGGGTTGCTGGTGGAATTTTTATTGGTTGCCTTCCAGGGCTTACCACAACAATGGGGGTGGCACTCGTTCTCCCAATTACCTTCGGTATGGATGCTACACATAGCATACTTTTGCTAATTGGAGTATATGTTGGTGCTGTATATGGAGGGTCAATATCAGCGATACTGCTTAACACCCCAGGGACGCCAGCGTCCGCTGCGACGGCAATAGATGGGCATGCGATGGCCGCGCGTGGCGAAGCGGGTAGGGCGTTAGGAATTTCAACAACAAGCTCGTTTTTAGGTGGTATCATTAGCTGTTTTTTCCTAATTTTGATCTCTCCTTATTTAGCCAAATTTGCACTCCAGTTTAGTGCTCCAGAATTTTTCATGCTGGCGATGTTTGGCTTATGTATTATCTCTAGTATTTCAGGGAAATCAGTTCTCATAGGGCTTTTATGCGGAGCTTTTGGTGTGCTAATAGCTACCATTGGGATAGATGATATTTCAGGTGTCGCACGATTCACTTTTGGTAATATTAACTTATTTAGTGGCGTTAACTTCATTCCTGTGATGATCGGCTTATTTGCAATGAGCCAAGCTTTCGTAGCGGTTGAAGACATTATGAAGGAAACATCTAAAGCGAAAAAAGTTACTCGGGTGCTACCACTTAAAGAAGACTGGCGACTCATTTTCAAAAATAGCTCAGTGTTTGGCTCTTTGGGTACTTTTATTGGCAGCATTCCTGGTGTAGGGGCTGATATTGCTTCTTTTATCGCATATGGTCAGTCAAAAGGGCTTTCGAAAGAGAGTGAAAAATACGGGACAGGAGTGACCGATGCAATTTCGGCTCCAGAATCTGCTAATAACGGGGTGACGGGTGGTGCTTTGATCCCGATGTTAACTCTAGGTGTGCCAGGCGATGCTGTTGCTGCGATCATGATTGGAGCGCTTACAGTACAAGGCTTACAGCCAGGACCTTTATTGTTCCAAAACAATACAGAAGTTGTGTATGCAATTTTTATTGGACTGTTAGTGGCGAATGTGTTCATGCTTTGTATTGGTTTGAGCAGTGTTCGTCTATTTACTCGCGTTTTAAGCGTTCCAAAGTCAGTGTTGACGCCCATCATATTTTTGTTGTGTTTTGTCGGATCTTACTCACTTGCTAATAATTTTTTTGATGTTGTAGTTATGTTTGTCTTTGGGGTATTTGGTTACTTCTTGAAAAAAGTAGAGGTATCGCCTTCACCTATAATTCTTGGCTTAATCCTTGGTCCAATGGCAGAAAGTAACTTTAGAAGAGCGCTTCTGATGTCTCGGGGAGAGTACGACACTTTTTTCTCTTCTGGAATTAGTTGGTTTTTCTTTATCTTAATATTAATTTCTATACTTTTTCCTGTATTCAAAAAAGTAAGGGGTAAGCTGAAAAGTACCCAATAATCAGCCACAGATAAGTTATTTTAACAATAGGGGTAAGACTATATAAGTTGACGATCCAAACATTGGACTTCCCAGACTTTACTAAACACCCATTAACGTTAAAATCTAGTTAATCAAGTGGTGCTTTATGAAGTCCAAACGTTATGGAACATGCGATCAAGTCGAGTTGCGCGCCTTAATATTCTGAAAAGCCCAATAGCAGTCAGTAATGTGGCTGATTTATCACTTTCCCACCACTAAACAAGATAATTGAACCTTGTTTAGTGGTTTTTAAACGGATTAACCCCTTGCAGCTCGGATCATCTGGTCAACTCGAAACACGTTGGCAAGAGCAAACAGCATTGCTAGCTTGTTGTCATTTTTAGCTAACCCACGATAAATAGCTTTTCTAAGTAAGCGTCGGCTAAACCCCACATAGTAATCTCCGCCAAAAACCATAAAGTCTTTTGCTTTCTCTGAATTGGAACGAAAGACTTATGTTTACCGCTTCTGCTCAACTTAATGTGACCCTCATTTGTGGGCCAACCGATATGCGCAAGGCTATTGATGGATTAAGTAATATTGTTGCCTATGACCTCAAAAAAGAGCCCTGTAATGAACATATTTTTGTTTTCTGCGGTCGAGCACGCGATAAAGTCAAAATCTTACAATGGGCATCGAATGGCTTTTGGCTACATTATAAACGTCTTGAGAAAGGGCATTTTCAGTGGCCTGGCATTGATGATGAACATTTGTCCATTCAAGTATCACCCCGCCAGCTGAATTGGTTACTAGATGGTCTTGCGCTCAATGTACAAGAAGCTCACCCACATTTAACCTATCGATATCATGACGATTAGGGCATTCGCTTGGTATAATCCAAGCCATGAGAAAACTTCCTGATGACTTACCCAATGACGTTGAATCGCTTAAAACACTTTTACTTGAGCAGTCACTGCTATTGGGTGAAAAAGAGTCGTCATTAAGAGAGCAAGAAAAAGCATTAACAGAAAAAGATACCAAAATTGCGGAGTGGGAGTCTAAGTATCAGCTGATTCTTGAACAATGGCGTTTGGCTCAACAAAAACAGTTTGGCAAAGGTTCCGAAGTGTCTCCGGGCCAAGGCGAACTGTTTGACGAGTCAGAAAACGACACTCAAGAAGACAGCGCCGTTGTTGAAGCGGATAGTCAAACTGTTTCCTATATACACACAAAACCTAAGCGTAAACCTCTGCCGAAAGACCTCCCTCGCGAAACGGTTGTGGTGGATGTCGCTGAATCGGATAAAACCTGTTCTTGCTGTCAGACACTATTGCACCGTATCGGTGAAGACACGTCTGAAAAATTAGAGTTTCTTCCCGCTCAGTTAAAAGTCATCGAAACGG
>CAXBGJ010000015.1:0-36440 GCA_963975045.1 uncultured Marinomonas sp.
TTCTAAGGTTTTTTTAAAGGGCATAATCAATTCATAGCTGGACCATTCCTTGGTCGATATCAATAAAAAACGGATCGTCTTATAAAGCAGAAGATCCGTTACTGTGCGGTTATTGTTTCAACTCTATTACTGATTAAAGTCGAAGAACCATTTTTTGTTTAATGCATCGAGTGTACCGTCTTGCTTCATGCTGTTGATCGCGGCATTGATTGGCTTAAGAAGGTCTGATCCTGGCGTTAGGATGAAACCAAAATCTTCTGAGCCTAGTGGGCCACCGACGATCTTGAACGCACCAGGATTGGCGCCAATGTAGCCACGGGCCGACGCGGCATCCATTAGAACACTGTCTACATCGCCAGATTTAAGGGCTTGTACGGATGTGCCGAAGGTTTCGAGTAGTGTGATGCGGGGATTGTCTTCGTTGCCATCCAATACATCGTAAACTGCCACATAAAAGTTGGTGGTGCCAGCTTGTGCACCAAACTGAAAGTCGTCATTGGCGGCAAAGGATTCTGCATCAGTGAAGCGATTTTCACCGGCGCGAACTAGCATGAATTGTTGCGATGTCAGGTAGGGAACGGTGAAGTCGACTTGTTGTGCGCGTTCTTCATTAATGGTGATGCCATCCATACCGACATCGTATTGTGCTTGCTTGACCGCCTGAATCATGGTGTCCCAGCTGCTTAAATGCCATTCTACTTTTGCGTTCAAGCGTTTGCCAATTTCGTTCATGGCGTCGTATTCCCAACCAATGCCTTCTCCTGTTGCTGGGTCCACAAAGTTTAGCGGTGTATAGGCGTTCTCTGTGACTGCTAAAATAGTGCGGCCTTTTAGATCGGGCAAGCTATCGGCGAAACTGACGCTACTGATTGAAATAGCGGCGATAACCATCAAACGAGATAACAAAGAAACCATGGGTGTTTACCTTTTAAAAGACGTTTTTTGAGTTTGCTCAAGATGACAGAGATTATACATAGACGATAAAGACTAGACCATGCAATCTTGTGGCCAGCAAGTGGCATGTCGAAGCGTAAACGAGTATATTTGCTTTCTCATATTCAAACCCCTGAATGCTCGCATTCAAAGCTACTATTTAAGGCTTCTATGTCCCGCGAATTACTTCCTCAACAGGCTTTTCAAACCCATTGCTTAGCGCAAATGGGCGTGGTGTCTTGGTTGTCTTCGACGGACAGCGTCTCAGGTACGGTTTATATGCCGATTCAGCCTTGGTATATAGAAACCGAGGCAGAAGCGACTTTTTCTTCAACCGATACCGTGGTCGATCCTCACTCTACGGGATTTAAAGCGGCGGAGCCGGCACCTGTTCCTGTGGCGAAGTTGTTGACGGACACAAAAGACCCGTTGGTGAATCATCTTCGTGAGCAGTTGAACGCGGGGCCAGAGATTGTGGTTGAGGATTTACAGCCAATTGAAGAATTGGCGGTGGATATTGTAGTTGAACCCGATCCAGCTGTTACCAGTCAAATAACTCGTCTTGATATTCGCGCTTATGCTTTGTCGAATAAGTTGTTAATTTTAAGTGATGTACCAGCGGTATTTTCACAGCAGGAAGAAATTGAGCGTCTTGCATTGAAAATGGGTCAGGCGCTTTTAAAGCAACCGATAGATGAATGGCAGGGTAGTGCATTTTCTTGGCCGGGTGCGTTACGAAATCAGCATTTTCTAAGACGTACAGATTGGCTTTTTGGTGCGTTAGAAAGCTATGTGGCGCGGTTGGTAAAAGGTTTTCCTGAGACGCCAATGTTGGTGCTTGCGGGTTCACAGATTACTCAGATGGTGGAAGACTTGCCGCCAGAGAGCCCATTGAAACACTATCCTACCGCGTGTATCGTGAGTTTGTCTGAGCTGCATCGTATTCCTGAGTTACGCAAAGACGCATGGCAAATCATGCAGTCTCGTCTTTTTCGTTAATTTCTTTGCCTTTAATGAGGCGTTCAATTTTATGATTCCTTCTGTTTCTATTCGTCTGGCCACTGAGTCAGATTTGCTGTCTATTATTAAACTCGATGCGATGTCTAATCCTCACCCTTGGGGTGAGAATTTGGTTGCTGAAGCATTACAGACTCGCAAGAATTGGGTTGTTGAGTTGGGAGATGCAACCCAAAAGTCGCTCGTTGGTTGGTTAACTGCGTCAGTGATATTTGATCAGTCTGAATTAGAATTAATTGTGATTGATTCCGATGTCCGTAGACAGGGGCTAGCAAGAAAGTTGATGATAGTTTGGTCGGAAGCCGCCGCGCAGCAAGGAGCCTGTGAACTGTTATTGGAAGTGCGCGAGTCGAATCTTGGTGCGATCTCTTTGTATGAGTCTTTGGGCTTTGAGTTGGTCGGGCGCCGTAAAAATTATTATCAAATAGAAAAAAAAGGACAAACCGAACAAGGCCACGAAGCGGCCTGTTTGTTCACGTTAAAAATGAACGTTTGAATTCTATCCTAATAAGGAGAGTAATTATGAGTAAGGTGTTGGTTCCTATTGCCAATGGCAATGAAGATATTGAAACCATTACAATTATCGATGTACTGCGCCGTGGTGGTTTAACGGTAACCGTGGCGAGTGTGCATGAGTCCAAACACATAGTGGCGGCACACGGTTCTAAACTAGAAGCGGATGTTTTGTTAACGGACGTGGCGGATCAAATGTTTGACGCCATTGTATTGCCAGGTGGTATGCCGGGCGCTGAGCATCTGCGCGACTGTGCATTGCTGGTTGATATGCTGGAAAAACATGACATTCAAGACACGCTTTTAGCGGCTATTTGCGCATCGCCTGCGGTGGTATTTGGTACGCATGGCTTCCTCGTTGATAAACAAGCAACCTGCTATCCCGGTTTTGAAAGCGGTTTGACCGGCGCTGAATACATCGCTAATGAACCTGTGGTGATGGATGGTAATATTTTGACAGGCAAAGGGCCTGCCGCCGCCATTGTGTTTTCATTGACTGTGTTGGGTAACTTAAAAGGTTATGAAGCTGCGCAAAGTGTAGCCGATGGATTGTTGTGCTAATTGGCTCTGCCACGGCTTCCTTATTCTTGACTAAGAAGTCAAGAAAAAATATGCGCGACCCCTGTATTTTTGCCTGTTTTCTTGGCAATTCGGTGGACGCAAAAGTCGTATCGGAGTAGAATTGGGCAGATTTTTTGAACGCGAGATCTATTAATTATCGATTAATAGATGAGCAACAAAAACGCAATATCTTAAAAGCGAGATGAGCTATTGGCTCTTCTCGCTTTTTTGCAACCTGATAGGCTCTAAATGGGAGGTTCCTTTGGCAACATCAGCGATTCTAGCTCTGGAAGACGGCACTGTATTTAAAGGCGTGTCGATCGGGGCAGATGGCTCCTCAACAGCCGAGGTGGTATTCAACACTTCGATGACTGGTTATCAAGAAATTCTTACTGATCCTTCCTATGCTCGACAAATGGTCACCTTGACCTATCCCCATATTGGGAATACTGGCGTTAACTCTGAAGATGAAGAATCCAACAAAATTTGGTGTGACGGTCTGATCATTCGTGATCTTCCTTTGGTCGCGAGCAGCTGGCGTTCACAAGAGTCTTTAGACGCTTACCTGAAACGCAAAGGCGTCGTCGGCATAGCGGATATCGACACTCGTAAGCTCACTCGAATTCTACGCGAGAAAGGGGCGTTAGCGGGCTGCATCATGGCAGGTGAAAACCTAGATGAAGCGGCGGCTATTGCAGCCGCTAAAGCGTTCCCTGGCCTAAAAGGCATGGACCTAGCGAAAGAAGTGACGGTAGAGAAAGCGTATGAGTGGACGGAGTCTACTTGGGATCTTGTAAAAGGCCATACGACACCAGAGACGTTTGAATTCCATGTTGTTGCTTACGACTATGGGGTTAAGCGAAACATTCTTCGTATGTTGGTTGAGCGCGGTTGCCGCTTAACGGTTGTACCCGCGACAACACCAGCAAGCGATGTATTGGCAATGAATCCAGATGGCGTATTCCTTTCTAACGGCCCTGGTGATCCAGAGCCATGTGATTATGCGATTCAAGCCATTAAAGAAATTTTAGAAACACAGATTCCTGTTTTTGGTATTTGTCTTGGTCATCAGTTATTGGCGTTAGCGTCTGGTGCGAAAACGAAAAAAATGAAATTCGGCCATCATGGTGCTAACCATCCAGTACAAGCGATTGAAAAAGGTACTGTGATGATCACCAGTCAAAACCACGGTTTTGCGGTGGATGAAGACACATTGCCAGCTAACCTTATGATGACACACAAATCTTTGTTCGATGGTTCTTTGCAGGGGATTTCCCGTACTGATAAGAGCGCGTTCAGCTTCCAAGGGCATCCGGAAGCGAGCCCAGGGCCGCACGACGTTGCGCCTTTGTTCGATCAGTTCATTGAAAACATCAAAGCTTCTAAAGCTTAACCCAAAACCTAAATAGGAGCGGAACGAAACACTATGCCAAAGCGTACTGACATAAAAAGCGTCTTAATTTTAGGTGCAGGTCCTATCGTTATCGGTCAGGCCTGTGAATTTGACTACTCTGGTGCCCAAGCGTGCAAAGCCCTTCGAGAAGAAGGCATTCGCGTTATCCTAGTGAACTCAAATCCAGCCACTATCATGACAGATCCAGCAATGGCGGACTCGACGTACATTGAGCCGGTTGAGTGGCAAACGGTTGAGAAAATCATCGAAAAAGAACGTCCTGATGCCGTGCTACCAACTATGGGTGGCCAAACAGCACTGAACTGTGCGTTGGATCTTGAGCGTCACGGCGTGCTTGCCAAATACAATGTTGAAATGATCGGTGCGACAGCTGACGCGATCGATAAAGCGGAAGACCGCAATCGCTTCGACAAAGCGATGAAGGCGATTGGTCTGGAATGTCCACGTGCTGGCATCGCGCATAACATGGAAGAAGCGGTCAAGGTGCAAGCGGATTTAGGTTTCCCTTGTATTATTCGTCCTTCTTTCACCATGGGCGGCACCGGTGGCGGTATCGCATATAACATGGAAGAGTTTGAAGAAATCTGTACGCGTGGCTTGGACTTGTCTCCAACCAACGAATTGCTAATCGATGAGTCGTTGATCGGTTGGAAAGAGTACGAAATGGAAGTTGTCCGCGACAAAAAAGACAACTGCATCATCGTTTGTGCGATTGAAAACTTTGACGCCATGGGCGTTCACACCGGTGATTCCATTACTGTGGCACCAGCACAAACCTTGACGGATAAAGAATATCAAATCATGCGTAACGCCTCTTTGGCGGTATTGCGTGAAATCGGTGTTGAGACAGGCGGTTCAAACGTACAATTCGGTATGGACCCAAAAACAGGCCGTTTGGTGGTTATCGAGATGAACCCGCGTGTGTCTCGCTCATCGGCATTGGCGTCTAAAGCGACGGGTTTCCCTATCGCCAAGATTGCCGCGAAATTGGCGATTGGTTACACGCTAGACGAATTGCAGAACGACATTACGGGCGGTCAAACCCCCGCCAGCTTCGAGCCTGCAATTGATTACGTTGTAACGAAGATTCCGCGTTTTACCTTCGAAAAATTCCCGACAGCGAACGATCGTTTAACGACGCAAATGAAGTCGGTTGGTGAAGTGATGGCAATTGGCCGTACTTTCCAAGAGTCTTTGCAAAAAGCCTTGCGTGGTTTGGAAGTGGGTTCTGATGGCTTCAATCCTCAGTTGGATTTTTCTGAAGAAAACAGCAAAGAAAAGCTTTCTTACGAGCTTCAGTCTCCGGGTTCAGATCGTATTTGGTACATCGGTGACGCCTTCCGTTCCGGTATGACGGTTGATGAAATTTACGCAGCGACCGGTGTTGATCATTGGTTCTTGGTACAGATTGAAGATTTGATCAAAGAAGAAGCCGGATTGGCGGACAAAGGTCTGATGGACATGACGTACGATGTGATTCGTCGATTGAAGCGTAAAGGTTTCTCTGACTCACGTCTTGCAAGTTTATTGAGTGTGACGGAAAAATCGATGCGTGAGCGTCGTTACTTGATGAACGTCCACCCAGTTTACAAACGTGTGGATACCTGTGCAGCGGAATTTGCGACCAACACGGCTTACATGTATTCCACTTATGAAGATGAGTGTGAAGCCGCGCCAACGGATAAAGACAAAATCATCATCCTTGGTGGTGGCCCAAACCGTATTGGTCAAGGTATCGAGTTTGACTACTGCTGTGTACACGCGGCATTAGGTCTTCGCGAAGACGGTTACGAAACCATTATGGTGAACTGTAACCCTGAAACGGTATCAACGGACTACGATACATCTGATCGTTTGTACTTCGAGCCAGTTACGCTAGAAGACGTATTAGAAATCGTCCGTAAAGAAAAACCAAAAGGCGTGATCGTACAATTTGGCGGTCAAACACCACTTAAAATTGCTCGTGCATTGCAAAATGAAGGTGTGCCAATCATTGGTACAACGCCAGAGTCTATTGACCGTGCAGAAGATCGTGAGCGTTTCCAAAGCATGATTCAGCGTTTGGGCTATAAACAGCCTCATAACGCGACGGTTCGCAGTGTTGAGCAAGCGGCTGTAAAAGCGGCTGAGATTGGTTATCCGCTGGTGGTTCGTCCTTCTTATGTATTGGGCGGCCGTGCGATGGAAATCGTCTATAACGAGAAAGATCTAAATCGTTATATGACAACCGCCGTTAAAGTGTCTAATGACAGCCCAGTATTGCTTGACCACTTCTTGAATGCGGCGATTGAAATCGATATCGATTGTATATCTGATGGTCATCAAGTCGTGATCGGCGGCATTATGCAGCACATCGAACAAGCGGGCGTTCACTCTGGTGACTCAGCGTGTTCTTTGCCACCTTACTCATTGTCCGACGATGTTCAAAACGACATCCGTGACATGATTAAAAACATGGCGCTTGAGCTTGGTGTTATTGGCTTGATGAACACTCAGCTTGCAGTGCAAGATGGCGAAATTTATGTGATCGAGGTGAATCCTCGTGCCTCACGTACAGTACCTTTCGTCTCTAAGTGTATTGGTCGTTCTTTGGCGCAAGTGGCTGCCTTGGTTATGGCGGGTAAAACACTGGAAGAGCTTGGTTTCACGAAAGAAATCATTCCTTCTTACTACAGCGTAAAAGAAGCCGTCTTCCCATTCAATAAGTTCCAAGGTGTCGATCCGATCCTTGGGCCTGAAATGAAATCTACCGGTGAAGTCATGGGTGTTGGCGATACGTTTGCTGAAGCCTTTGGTAAAGCCGTGCTTGGTGGTGGTACGGTATTACCAACGTCTGGTTGTGCTTTCATCAGTGTTCGTGATGTGGACAAAGAAGGCGCGATTGCGGTTGCTCGTCGCTTGGCGGACCTAGGGTTTGACTTGGTCGGCACCGAAGGCACCGCGAAATACCTAACTGAAAACGGTGTTGCTGTGCGTAAAGTCAACAAGGTGAACGAAGGTCGTCCACACATTGTTGATATGATGAAAAACGGCGAGATCGATTACATCATCAATACCACGTCTGGTACGCAAGCGATTACAGATTCTTCTGTGATTCGTCGTACAGCATTACAGCGTAAGGTTTGTTACACTACAACATTGGCTGGCGCAGAGGCGACTAGCTTGGCGATTGGCTTAACTGGCGAAACGAAAGTCAGAAGATTGCAAGATTTGCACTTGGGGAAATAATGAAAAAAGTACCAATGACAGTAGAGGGTGAAGCGCGCCTTAGAGTCGAGCTGAACCACCTGAAAACTGTAGTTCGTCCTCGCGTGATTGCAGATATTGCAACCGCTCGTGAGCATGGCGACTTAAAAGAAAACGCAGAATATCATGCCGCTCGTGAAGAGCAGAGCTTTGCTGAAGGTCGTATTAAAGAGATCGAAGGCAAGCTGTCTGATTCACAAGTTATTGATGTGAAATCTGTACCAGCATCGTCTAAAGTGATTTTCGGCACCACAGTCACACTTTTTAATGTTGATACTGAAGACACGGTAACGTACCAAATAGTCGGCGACGACGAAGCGGATGTGAAGGTTAAGAAAATCTCTTACGCTTCACCGATCGCGAAAGCCATTATAGGGAAAGAAGAAGGCGACGAGGTTGTTGTCAAAATCCCAAGCGGCGAAGCGACGTATGAAATTGAGAAAGTTCAGTATTTGTAATTGATACTAGACTGACTTCTAAAAACCACGATGTGAAAGTATCGTGGTTTTTTTATGTCTGAGAAAACGTTATAAAGGTATCTGATTTTTAAGCTTATTCCTTTTGTGATACGAGAAAATGCCATGGCTAGTCGAATTCTACTGTCCCATTCCAATGACCCTCACTTCAACCTTGCGGTGGAAGATTGTATTTTTCGATCTATGCCCGCTGACCAGCGAGTGTTATTCCTATGGCGCAATGCAGACACCGTAGTGATTGGTCGCTCTCAGAACCCTTGGAAAGAGTGCAATATCAATAAGATGGAGCAAGACAACATCCACCTTGCTCGTCGCCAAAGTGGCGGCGGTGCGGTCTTTCATGATTTGGGGAATACCAACTTCACCTTTATGGCGGGCAAGCCTGAATATAGCAAAGAAGTCTCAACTGAGATTGTGCTGCAAGGCTTGAAAAAACTCGGCATCGAAGGCTACGCCAATGGCCGAAACGACTTGGTCGTAGGAGAAGGTGAAGACATGCGTAAATTCTCTGGTTCCGCCTACAAAGAAACCAAAGATCGCGGCTTTCATCATGGTACTTTGCTGTTGCATGCGGATTTAAGTCGCTTGGCCAATTATCTGAACCCTGATCTGAAAAAGCTCCAATCGAAAGGCATTACCTCCGTGCGCTCACGGGTAACCAACCTCAATACGCTGTATCCGACCATTGACCATCAATTGGTCTGTGATGCCATTATTGCGTCTTTTTGTGAGCACTTTGATGAGACACCAACCATAGAAGAAATTTCCCCTGAAGCCTTGCCAGATTTACCCGGTTTTGTGGAAAAATTCGGCCAGCAGCAAAGCTGGGATTGGAACTTTGGCAAATCGCCTCAATTTACCCACTCGCTAGACGAACGCTTCAAATGGGGCGGGGTAGAGATTCACCTTGATCTGAAAAATGCCCAAATTACCGCTGCGCAAACCTTCACCGACAGCCTATTCCCCGACCCGATAGAACAACTTGCAGAAAAACTTATCGGCGTCACTTATCGACCAGACGCCATCGCCGCTTGTGTCGACTCGCTTATTGAAAGTTTTCCAGACCATAAAGCGGATTTAGAAGAGATGAAAGATTGGTTGGTGAAAGCGGTTTCTTAGCTAATCGCTCGATTGGCCCAGTAGTTAGGTCTTTGATGATTAGAGGCAATAGCAACGACCAGTAACAAGTTGCCTCTAATTTGATAAATAATTGAATATGGAAATCTGTTAAGTAAGCACTTATGCGTGACTGTGCTAGATTTTTGCCAAGCAGCTGGGTGTAATTTAATTCGTTCTATCGACGACTCTAGTTCATCAATGAACCTCAACCCTAGGCCTTTATAAATACCGTCATAGTATTTGAAGGCATCATCGAGTTCTCTTTCGGCGATGTCTAAAAATTCTACATTCATTTATATTTTTTTAGCACTGCAGATAAAGGTTTAGAGTTTAGTTGCTTTTCTTCGTAAGCTTCAACGCGAGCATCTGACTCCTGCGCCCAAATAGCGTTTAGTTCAGCATTCGGCGTATCTAAGCTTTCAAGTAGCTTTTCGACAAGCTCTACGCGTTCGTTCATTGAGAGTGATAACGCATCGTCAACGATGTTTCTATTTACTTGAGTCATTTTATGTCCTCCTCGATTAAGTGAAAGAATAGCACTGAAAAGTCAGGAGTTGAATCGACCCTGAAACTGAAGAAACAAGATTGAGCTGAATATCTAATTTATTCGGCTCATGAATTCACCATATTTTGAGCCGAATAATCAGCGTAATCGGCTCAACATCGATAAAAATACATCAGCATCACCAGTAGCTCCAAAGCCACCGCAACCCGTGACCTCGACGACTTAGTTGAAAAAGAATGTTTGTATCGCTTGGAAGGCGGCGGTAGGAATGCGAGGTATGGGGTGAAGAGGCTAGATCCCTTAAACGAAATAATTAGCTGGTAAAATTAGCCGTTATTTGTATTTTTAAGAGGGCTGACTAATTTATGATATCAAATTCTTATAGGGTTTAGATGTTCTACCTCTCGTTGCTGAAAATGATATATGGAGATTTTTAATGCTGTTTCAAACATATTATCGATTAGATCCATGGGGGTTCGAACCGCCTCTTGAAGCTTTTGATGTGATTCAATTTGATGATCCCAAAAAAATGTTTTCTTTGTTTATACGTTACAAAAAATCATTTAATGAAGGGGATGAGTCGCAAGTTTTAATACAAACAATTCACCGTAGAGACGATATTTCGGATCCTGTTCTGGCTGTATTTACCGAAAACTCTGAAAATTATCGAGACTTTAATTCTAAGAATAAAATGGATGGATTCTCAAATCTTCCGGTTTGTTATCAAAAATTCGTGGTTGAACTACATAGATATATGGATCAAATGGCATCTGAAATATTTGATGTGTTTCGTTGGCGTATGGGAGTTGTTGGTGGCCCGTTAAGTCTTCAGAGTGAATGGTCATTTATGAGGTGGCATGATGATAGAGAAAGCAAAAAAACTGTTGATAAGTATGGTTTTTTAAATCGACAAATGATTGCAGGAGAATTCATAATTGGTATTCCTGAGTTGCAGGTTGTCGATTTTGGAGAAGAAGGTCAAACAAATGTCGATAGTTTAGTTAAGCTTCAAACTAAGCAGCCCCTGTATCATGATCTATTTCGTGAAGCATGGCAGAACCAATTAAGCAATCCTCGAAGCGCTCTAGTAATGGGTGTTGCAGCAGCGGAAACAGGGTTTAAGACTGCATTAGCTGACTTGAACCCGTCGGTGAGTTGGATTGTTGAAAGCTTGTCGTCTCCGCCATTGATTCTGATGTTGCGTGAGTATATGGAGCAATTACCAGCGAGAAACCTTATTAATGGACAGGTTTTACGCCCACCAAATGCAGTCATAAATACTATCAGAAAAGGCGTCGAATTAAGGAATAAGCTTGTGCATGGTCGTGAAGAATCGGTTACCACTGAGGAGGTGCGTCTTATGCTCGAAGCAGTCCGCGATTTACTGTATATGTTGGATTATTATCGAGGTCACGACTGGGCTATGGATATGCTTAGTCCTGAAGTGGTTAAGTATCTGAGCAATAAATAAAGGCAGTCACTTTGTTGTGATGATGTCTCTAGAAGATTATCAATCTATGCCAGAAATGGCCTATTTGCTGAGTTCAAGAGCTAATGCTAGAGCACTGCTTGATTCTATGGATGAGTTAGAGGCATAAGAAAGCCAAGCGGTGTTTTGATGAGGTAGGCGCAAGTTTCGAAGAGAAACGCCGCTTGGCTTGATATCATAGACAGAGATGTGTCGGGCTAAAGCCGCGACCTACAGTTCAATAACCCCTCCCTAGCCCTCCCCTTGAAGAAAAGGGGAGGGAACAGAGAAAAAAAACACCAGCCGAGGCTGGTGTTTTTAGTGGCGCTGTATGAAAGGTTGAGCTGTTAAGCTTGAGCTTTCTTGAACGCTTTGATCAGTGCTTGGGTAGAAGCATCCAGTGCGCTGTTGTCGCTGTCGCTAACAAGGCGGTTGAAGATGTCGGTTCCCAATACTTTGCCTAGTTCTACGCCCCATTGGTCGAATGAGTTGATGCCCCAAATCGTGCCTTGTACAAACGTACGGTGTTCGTAGAGGGCGATCAAGGCACCAACGGTCGCTGGTGTCATTTTATCGGTTAACAGGGTGTTGCTTGGACGGTTGCCCTTGATCACTTTATGCGGCACGATTTTAGCGATTTGCTCTGCAGTTGCGCCTGCATCACGAAGTTCTTGTTGTGCTTGCTCAAGGGTTTTACCGACCATCAAGGCTTGCGACTGGCTTAGGCAGTTTGCAAACAATTGTGCGTGGTGTTCGCCAATTGGGTTGTGGCTTGCCAGTGGGACGATGAAGTCCACAGGAACAAGACGAGTACCTTGATGCAATAACTGGTGGTAAGCGTGTTGGCCGTTGGTGCCAGCGCCACCCCAAATGATGGGGCCGGTGTCGGTTTCTACATGGTCGCCATTTAATAGCGTCGATTTGCCGTTACTTTCCATGTCGAGCTGTTGTATGTGAGCTGGCATGGCGCGCAGGTAGTGGTCGTAAGGGATCAAGGCGTGGGTTTGTGCGTTGTGGAAGTTGATGTACCACACGCCAAGTGCGCCCATGATAACGGGGAGGTTTTCTTCAAACGGTGCGGTACGGAAATGCTCATCCATTTGGTGAGCGCCGTCTAGCAATTCGTAGAAGTTGTCCATACCGACCGCAATCGCTACTGGTAAGCCAATCGCAGACCAAAGTGAGTAACGTCCGCCCACCCAATCCCACATTGGGAAGATGTTTTCTTCTGCCATACCAAAGGCAACGGCCTTTTTCACGTTCGAGCTAACGGCCGCGAAGTGTTTGCTTACTGAGGCTTCAGAGCCGCCATTACTGAGGAACCAGTCACGCGCGGCGTTGGCGTTAGATAGGGTTTCTAATGTACCGAAGGTTTTCGATGAGATAACAAAAACGGTGGTTTCTGGGTTCAACTGTTTTAGCTTGCCGGTAATGTCAGAGCCATCGATGTTGGCAACAAAGTGTACTTTGATGTCGTCTTTTTTGTACGGTGTCAGAGCTTCTGCAACCACTTTTGGTCCAAGGTAAGAGCCACCAATGCCGATAGAAACTACATCCGTAATGGTTTTTCCGCTATGACCTTTCCATTCGCCGCTGTGCAGTTGCGCAACAAACTTTTCCATTTGTTTTAGCGTGGCACGGACTTCTTCTAAGACGTTAACGCCATCCACCATAAGCGTTTCTTGAGCTTGGCTAGCACGAAGGGCGATGTGCAATACTGAGCGATTTTCGGTGTTGTTGATGTGCGCACCGCTGAACATGTCTTTAATTGCTTTTTCTAAACCAGCTTCTTTGACTAAATCGGTTAGTAGCCCAAGGGTTTTTTCATTGGCGCGGTTTTTGGCGTAATCTAATGTCCAGCCCGCCGCTTGTGTGGTGTATTTTTTGGCGCGTTTTGGGTCTGTCTCAAACAAGGACTTCATATTAACAGAAGCCATTTCTTGTTTATGCTCTGTTAATTTTTGCCAAGCTGTTAATTCGGTGGGTGAGCCCATTACAATCTCCCTAGAAATCAAAGTTATAGCTCTACACGCAGGTTATCAATTAAGCGTGCTTTACCTAGATATGCCGCCGTCAAGATGACGAGGCGCTTCTCTTCTTCTGATGGTGTTTGTAAATTTTCTTGTGCGCGGATTTCGAAATAATCACGACGGAAGCCAGCCGCTTCAAGCTTCTGCTGAGCTTGTTCGCAAATGTCCTCGTGACTCGCACGGTTTTCAATTAGTGCTTCTTTTGCCCATAACAAGGTTTGATAAATTGTTGGGGCGATGCGTCTTTCTTCTTCTGTTAGGTAGCCATTGCGCGAACTCATGGCAAGGCCATCTTCGTTGCGCGCGGTGTCGACTCCGATCATACGGACGTTAGAGCTTAGGTCACGTACCATGTCTTCAATAACTTTAAGCTGTTGAAAATCTTTGTTGCCAAATATGGCACAGTCTGGCTGAACAATATTAAATAATTTTGTCACGACGGTAGAGACACCAACAAAATGTCCTGGACGAGAGGCGCCACATAGAATGTCAGAAATGCCGACTACTTCAATTTGTGTTTGACTGCGCTTGCCGTCTGGGTACATTTCTAATGCATCGGGTGCAAACAGGTAATGGCAGCCGTTGGCTTCAAGAACGCGTTTGTCTTCTTCCAAGGTTTTTGGGTAGCGTTCTAAGTCGCTTTGATCTGAAAACTGCATTGGGTTGACGAAGATAGAAGAAACAATAATTTCACCTTCTTCTTTTGCTTTTCGAATCAGTGACATGTGGCCGTCATGCAGGTTGCCCATGGTTGGGACAAACACAATGCTTTTATCTTTCAAGCGTTCTATTTTTAGCGCTGTACGAAGCTCTGCCACGGTATGGAATGTTTTCATGATTTGAATCCGTGCTCAGGTCCAGGGAATGTCGTGTCTTTGACTTCTTTAACATAGGCTTCAAACGCTTCAGTGACATTGCGGCCATCGGTTAAGAAATTTTTGACGAACTTCGGTGTGTGACCTAAGTTGATGCCGAGCATGTCATGCATTACCAAGACTTGGCCGTCAGTGTGGTGTCCAGCGCCTATGCCTATGGTCGGCACAGGAACGGCGTCGGTTAGTATTTTACCAAGTTCGGTTGGGATGCATTCGTAAAGCAAGATGTCTGCGCCTGCTTCAACCAGTTCAAGAGATTCTTTTAGTAATAAATCGGCCGCTTCTTGGCTTTTGCCTTGGACTTTATAGCCGCCAAATTTATGCACAGACTGAGGGGTTAATCCTAAGTGGGCACACACTGGAATGCCGCGTTGGCTCAGTAGTTTTATAGTATCGGCAAGCCAGCTTCCGCCTTCTAATTTGACCATGCTCGCACCGGCTTGCATGAGCTTTGCTGCATTATCGAGTGCTTGCTCAGGTTTGCTGTAACTCATAAACGACATGTCGGCTAGGATGAAGGCATTGGTGTTGCCTCGTTTCACGGCAGCTGTGTGATAGCACATGTCTTCAATGGTGACGGGAAGCGTGCTGTCTTGGCCTTGTATTACCATGCCTAAAGAATCACCAACAAGAATTGTTTCAACGCCAGCGACATTCATGGCATTGGTGAATGTCGCATCATAAGATGTGAGGCAGGTGATTTTTTCTTTATCAATTTTCATTTTTTTCAGAGTAGATAAAGTAACTGGCTTGGAGAGCTTTCTTTGTGAGTTATCTGAATACATAGTTTATTCTTCTTTGATAAGAACCAAGTCGCTGGTATCAAGTTGGTGTAACTGCTCGGTAACGGTTTTGCCATTTTCTAAGCGCATCTTAGGTGCAAGATCGTTGAGTGGTTTGATAACAAACCCTCTTTCTAGCATGTGGATGTGCGGTACAGTCAGTCGAGGTAATTGTATTTTTTCTGACCCGTACAATAACAGATCTAAATCAAGGGTGCGCGGTCCCCAATGACGTTCTCTTACTCGGCGTTGGATTTCTTCTATGCCTTGTAATACGTCGAGTAGAGCGGTAGGGGTTAAGTCGGTTTCGAATGATGCGACGGCGTTAATGTAGTCTGGTTGATCTTGGGGGCCAACGGGCTTGCTGCCGTAAATAGAAGAAACACGAAAAGCGTTTAAGCGATCGTGCTTCTTTAGGGTTTCAATGGCGCGATCAAGTTGCGCCATTGGATTGTCAAGATTGCTGCCGAGGCCGATATAAGCTTGTATCACAGCGCATCCTCTTATTCGTTAGATGTTTCGCTTAGCGTGCTTGCACTTGTGCTATTGCCATTACTCTTTCTGCGACGACGTGGACGGCGTTTTTTCGGGCCTTCTTTGTCGGTGGCATGAGTATCAATGCTTTTGATAAGCTCTCTTTGCTGGCTTTCTGAACCATGCTGAAAAGCTTCCCACCAGTCACCTAGGCCATCCAATTTTGTGCCGCTGAGCTCTCTGATTAATAAGAAATCAAATCCAGCGCGGAAGCGAGGGTGTTCTAGTAGTAAAAATGCACGTTTGCCATAGCGTTTTGGAAGTCTATATTGCATGTCCCAAATTTCACGCATGGGTGTTGAGAATCGTCGTGGAATGGCGGTCGATGCGACTTGATTGTCTAATACCATATTCGCCGCTTGGTGCAGTGCGGGTGTCGCTGGCATACCTTGCGCTTGGAATTCTTCATGACGCAGCGCAACGCTTGGCCAAAGTAGTACGGCGTATAAAAAGTAAGGCGCTGTCGTTTTGCCACTTTGGATGCGATCGTCTGTGTTTTTTAGACCTTGAAGAATAAAGGCTTCTGGATCGATATCATCACGTTTCCAACCGCTTTTAAGTAAAGCGTCAGTGTCGGGAAATAAATAACGAAATAGGCCGTATTGGCGGAGCAAAGCAAAGGTTTGAATGCCGTTGCCGCTGCCCATGAGTTTTAAGACTTCTTCGAAAAGGCGCGCTGGCGGAATATGGTCTAGCAGATGCGCCATCTCTTTGATCGGTGCTGCTGTTTTGGCTTCTAGTTCAAAACCGAGCTTTCCGGCGAAACGAATTGCACGCAACATGCGTACTGGATCTTCTTGATAACGCTGACGAGCGTCACCAATAATGCGAATCTGTTTGTCTTCTATGTCTTTTAGACCGCCGCAGTAATCGTGAATACTGAAATCTTGAACATTGTAATACAGTGCGTTAAAAGTGAAGTCGCGACGTTCTGCGTCTTCTTCAATACTGCCGTAAACGTTGTCGCGTAATACAATGCCGTGGGCAGATCGCGCGGAGTCTTTACCTTTTAGAGATTCTTGTGGCTGCTGCTTCTCGCTGTCATCGTCTTGGGATGCGCCCGCTCTAAATGTAGAGACTTCAATGATTTCACGGCCAAAGGTTACATGAACCAATTTGAATCGACGACCAATGAGTCTTGAGTTAGAAAAAATGGTGTGAACTTCTTCGGGTGTCGCGTTGGTTACGACGTCAAAGTCTTTTGGATCAATACCGATGAGGTGGTCTCGAACGCAGCCACCGACAAGGTACGCGTCATAGCCAGCTTTGTTTAGGCGATATAATACTTTTACGGCATTGGGGCTTAAATTTTGGCGAGATAAGCTGTGATCGCTGCGAGGGATGATAATAGGGTAAGTCTGAGCCTGTGGTGAGGCAAACAGAGAGGTAGCTTTACGTACCAGAGATTTTAATCCTGTAAGCATTAGACAACAAATTTTAAAGTTAACGATAAAGACATTCTACACGTGATGGACTTAAAGTTACACGAATAATGGCCATGTATGAGGTAATATGAACAATTTGGTGTGTTGGGGTAGAAGAGAATATGAAGCGATTAATTATTTACTGATTAGTAAATAAAATAATCGCTTTGGATACATGAAGATACTAGTTCCGAAAACAAAGTGGGTGCTGCTTCTGCAGTTCTACTCAGGTTTTATTTTTATTATTGCATCGTTTTCATCGCCCTAAGGCTTGCATATCTAAAAAGATCAATTATCCAAAGCGATTTTCCATCCATGACCTCAAATTTTTATTTTTATTTGAAGAGGTCACAGTGTTCCTAGTTGTTATTTTTATTCTTAAGAACCTACATACGACGATTAACTTATTTTTATTCTTGGTCAATCTTATTATCGTTGTACCATGTATAAGGCATTTGTTGTGCCAAAAACAATAAAGTGCTGATTTTATTAAGGTTTAAGAAAATCCTGTACACTTTTTTTACAATATTGTGTTATTTTTTTGGGTATTTTGGTATCAAGTGTTACTTTTCTGTTGTTACTTTTTTGGGTATGGCGAGCTTTTGTCGTCTTTCCCATAGGCTTTTTCTTGATATGCCCAAAGAATGTGCAAGTTGTGTTTCCGTCATCTTGTGTTGGTGCGATAGTACAAAATGCTTGAAGTAATCGTCTAGCGTTGTCCCCACCAAGTTTTTGCCATCGGCGTCTAACATTAGTGAGTGGTTTGTCGTGTTGTTTGGGGGTTGTTGGTTGGCAAGTTTAAGGTTGCTGGCTTCTATTTTGCCAGCAGGGCTTAAAATGACAGCTCTTTCTATGGCGTTTTCAAGCTCACGCACATTGCCGGGCCAGCGGTGTGAGCGAATGGCTTTATCGAAGGTCAGGGTGTAGTTACAAACTGGTCTGTTGTGCTTCTTACAGGCATTTTCTAGTAAAATTTTTGCTAACATGGAGATATCATCTCCTCTGTCTCTTAATGGTGGGAGCAAGAGTTCCATGACATAGAGACGATAGTATAAATCTTCTCGAAATAGCCCTTTTTGGATCATGTCGGTTAGATTTCTATGGGTTGCTGTAATTAATCGAATGTCTACTTTGGTTGATTGAGTGGCGCCCACTTTACGTATTTCACCTTCTTGAAGTACGCGTAATAGTCTTGCTTGTGCTTCTAGTGGTAATTCGCCTATTTCATCGAGAAATAATGTGCCTTTGTCAGCGGCGTAAATTAGGCCGTCATGGGATGAGTTGGCACCGGTAAATGCGCCTTTCTCATGACCGAAAAGTTCTGATTCAATGAGGTTTTCGGGGATGGCGGCACAGTTTACGCTGATGATGGGGTAATTGTGGCGCTGACTTAAGTTGTGCAGTGCTTTGGCGACCAGTTCTTTACCTGTTCCAGATTCACCGCGAATCAATACCGTTACATCTGTCCCTGCTATTTTCCTCATATCGCTGAATAGGCTTTGCATTGGAGGGCATTGTCCAATAATTCCGCTTCCTTGAGTGCCGAGTGTTACTATTTCTTCTTTTGCGGTGCTGGAAAAATACACCTGAGGTGTTTGATCTTGAGAGGAGGCAGAATCTGGGAGGCTGTCTTGTTCTATTGCATTTACGACGTGTTTGAGCAGTGTTTCAGAATCAGTTGGCAAAGGGAGGTAGTAAACCGCTCCTTGCGCCATGTTGTTGATTCCTGTGCTGAGACTAGGCTTTGCATCAAGAATAATGCGATGCGGGACGCTAGGGAGCTCTGCGCTGCTGGCGTCTATATGGTTGATGGCTTCTTGGTCAATAAGGAGTAGGTGAAACTCAGACAGCTCATAGTATTTATTGGCTTGTTCTAATGTGCTGCTGGTATTCACATGAAAGCCATACCGAGATAGCCACTTTTCGGACTCTTTAAGTGGCGAGTTGTCTGGGCAAATGATCATAATGCTGTGCATGAATTGTCACCTCTTGTAACTAGTGTAACGATTATACACACAGAAGTTTACTGGTCGAGAGGTACCTATACTGAATTTCGTGAAGTGTAGAAAGGTGATTTAGATGAAGTGCAGATCTTGTTCTTCTAAAGGTAGGTGTTTCATTCCCTTTAGTTTGTTTATATCCCATGCCTCGACAGCTAGTGACAATGCTTCAGCGATGGAGGAGGGTGATACAAGGTCGATCTTTAGATAATGCAGCGCGCGCAATAGGGTCGATAAGTTATTGTCCTGAATCGGTTTGGCGTGATTCTGTTTGCTTATTTTATCGCCTGAGTGATTGGTAATAAGAGGAATGTGACAGATGCTTGGTGGCGTCCATCCAAATAAATGGTAAAGATGGAGTTGCTGTGCGGTGGTGTCGATTAAATCCGCCCCTCTGACGAGGTGAGTTATGTTTTGCTGGTGATCGTCGATTACCACAGCGAGTTGATAAGAAAAATAGCCATCTTTTCTTTTTAGCACAGAGCAATTATTTTTCAAATCGTCAGTAAAATACAGTGTGCCCTGAATGTTATCTTGGCATTGATAAGTCGCCAGGCTGGTTTTTAATCGCCATGAGTGTGGCTGGTCTAACGAACTTTCACACACAAATGGGTGATTGCCATTATGTTGAGCGAGAGATTGGCGTGTGCAGTTGCATGGGAATATCGACTGCTGTTTTCTGAGTGCAGAGAGTTGCTGTTCATACATTTCAGTATGCTGGCTTTGAACTCGAACTGTTTCGTCAGAAAATAGGTGGTAACTATTTAGGGTGTCGGTGATTTGCTTGGAGAAACTGGTTTTACAGCGTGTTCCATCAACATCTTCGATGCGAATGATCCACTTGCCGTGATGTTTTTTCGCATCCAAATAACTCGCTAATGCACTGACTAGCGAGCCAAAATGGAGTGGGCCGGTTGGCGAAGGAGCAAACCGGCCGCGATAGAGGTTATGCATCGGGTTGGCGTGGTTGGACACTGCGGTTAAGCACTGAACATCAGCCGCCGATTTGTCTCTCTTTGATCTCAGCCAGTGTTTTGCAATCAATGCACATGGTGGCTGTTGGGCGAGCTTCTAAGCGGCGAATGCCGATTTCGATGCCACACTCTTCACAGTAGCCATAATCGTCTGCATCAATCAATTCTACAGTCTGAGAGATTTTCTTAACCAGTTTACGTTCGCGATCTCGAGCGCGAAGTTCTAGGCTGAATTCTTCCTCTTGGCTGGCTCTATCATTTGGATCAGCATAGTTCACCGCCTCTTCTTTAAGGTGGTGAACAGTACGGTCAACCTCTTCCATAAGGTTTTGTTTCCAGTTGAGTAGGATGCTCTTAAAGTGCGCCAACTGGTTCTCGTTCATGTATTCTTCGCCATCCTTAGCAACATAAGGAGTGAAGTCTTTCATTAATGAATCAGGGTTCATTTTTGGCATACGCATTGCCTCACTTCGCAGGTTTCCATTGTGGTAACCTGTAAACGATAAAATTAGGTGGTTTATTTTCGGCCGGAAACTTACCAGATAATGTGATGGTTAACCACATTTTTTTACGCAAAATGTCACGAATTTTTTGAATTAGGTAGAGAAAGTGGGATGAAAAAGCAAAAATTGGCAGAAAGAGTTGGGCAAATTGCCCCGTTTCAAGTGATGGCGATTCTGGCACGAGCGAAAGAGTTGGCGGCACAAGGTGAGGATGTTATCCACCTTGAAATAGGGGAACCTGACTTTGTTGCGGTAGAGGACGTTGCTGATGCTGGGGTGTTGGCCATTCAACAGGGTAAAACTGGGTATACCTCTGCTACAGGCCTGCCTGAGCTGAAATGTGCTATTAGTGATTATTATCGTACACGTTATCAGGTTGAGGTGTCGCCGGAACGAATTATTGTCACGCCTGGTGCATCGGGGGCTTTGTTGTTAATGGCGTCGCTCATGGTGAATCCTGCTGAGGATGTTCTGATGCCCGATCCTTGTTACCCCTGTAATCGCCATTTTCTTATTCAAGCTGGTGCAAAAGCTAAGCTGATTGAAACTAAGGCTTGTAATGGCTTTGAAATGGATTTGGGTGCCTTAGCGGATAATTGGAGCGATAGCACAGCAGGACTTTGGCTTGCTTCGCCCTCTAATCCAACGGGCGCGGTGTTAAGCAGAGCTTACATTTCTGAGGCCTGGGAAAAAGTTCGTGAGCTGGGTGGTCATTTATTGGTGGACGAAATCTATCAAGGTTTGGTTTACGAAGGTGAAGATTTTTCGGCGCTCTCTATTGATGACGATATTTTTGTTATTAATAGTTTTTCTAAGTATTTTGCGATGACAGGATGGCGATTAGGCTGGTTAGTTGTACCGGAATGGGCTATTGAAGGCGCCACAAAACTGGCTCAAAATTTGTATATTTCTGCACCAAGTGTGTCTCAACATGCTGCGGTTCGTGCGTTTTCACCGGATGTGTTGGCCGAGTGTGAAGTGCGTCGTCAAACAATGAATACTCGCAGACTTATTCTACTTAAAGGTTTACAGGATATTGGATTGCCTGTGGTGGCACCCGCGCATGGCGCTTTTTATGTCTATGTGGATGTGTCGGGCGTCACTCAGGATGCCATGGCTTGGTGTTTGGCGCTGCTTGAAAAAGAGAAAGTGGCGTTAACGCCAGGAGCTGACTTTGGTATCAAGGATGCGCATAAGTATGTGCGCTTTGCTTACACCTGTGATGGCCCTAGATTGCAAGAAGCCTTGGCGAGGATTGCTCGTTTTATCGTGTCTTAATTGCTGTGAGGCGAAGGGGTCAACCTCTGCGCCTCACTAATATTATGCCTGCTAATAAACAGATGAGGATAGGAATGCTGACACCGATGATCGGTGGAAAATTAACAGCGACACTCATTCTTCCAAATAGGTTTAGCGCATTTTGAAATGCCAAGCCGATAATAACCCCTGAAAATATGCGACCGCCCATAGTGGATGATCTTAGAGGTCCGAACACGCTCGACAGTGCGACGAGAACAAGTGCCAGGGATGCGACTGGGCGCAGGGCTGTGATCCAAAACTCTAATTCATATTGCGAGGCATCGAGTTTTTGCTGACGCAAGTATTGTTGATAGCTCATTAGTTGGCTAAGGGACAATGTATCGGGCTCTTGAGAAGCAAGAAATAGGTGTTCTGGCTTGATGCTCACGTTCCAGTCTGTGTGTTTCATTTTGGTCGTTTCAATATGATCTGGCGCGAATATAGTCTGCGTTACACCATTGAGTTGCCATAATGAACCATCGACATGCTGTGCGCTGGTGGCTTTTATTATGTGTTTTAATTGCTGTTCGTTTGGTGAGAAAATTTGTATCCCATACAGCTTTCCAGTGGCGTCGGCGGCGTCTATGTAAACAAAATCGCTATCGGCTTTTAGCCATACCCCGCCAGTGAGAGAAAAGGTGTCGCTTTCTTGACCTTGAAACTTTTCGATTAAATTGGCTTTTTGTTCTGCCATCGGTGCCACAAATTCAGAGATCCCCATACCTAACAAAGAAACCACCAAAATTGGTTGGCAGGCTGCAAAACCGATGCGCCAAATTGGCATACCTGCGGCTCGCATTACGGTGAGTTCTGAGGTCGCAGCAAGTGTGCCTAAGCCCATTAATGTGCCGATGAGTGATGCAATGGGAATGTACTCTGCCAGCTTACCGGGTAGGCGATACATGATAACTTGTAGTAAGGATTGAATTGTGTAGCTGTCGTTTACTTTTTTGATCTGCTCAATAAATGTCAGGGCAAAATCTAACCCGAGCAATACCACCGCGACAATTAAACATGCCCATAGAACGCTACTGGCAATGTATTTATCTATTTTACTCATATCTGTTACTCATTTGAGTCTGTGACTTCGGGAAGTCTGGCTTTGCGACGCTCAAAGACTTGATTGTATTGAATGAACAGTGCCGCCGCGATAAGTGCAAAGACGCCATGAATCCACCACAGGCCGAGTTGAATGGGGAGTTTGCCTTTTTCTAGTCCAGTTCGCCCCCAAATGAGAAGGGCAATGTAGAGAATCATTAAAATAATAGCGGGTAACATTTTAAAGAAACGGCCTTGTCTTGGGTTAACTTGGCTAAGCGACAACCCAATGATGGCAAGAATCGGAATGACGACAACCAATGAAATTCGCCATTGCAGCTCTACTTTGTCTAAAAGGGCCGTGCTTTTGATTAGGCTTAATGTGCTTTTGGTGTAAGGCTCGTCTATGACGCTATTGTCTTTGGTTGCCATGCGTACTGCATACGTATCGAATTGGGTGATACGATAATTGGCGGTCCCTGGTTTGCCTTCGTAACGAGTGCCATCTTTGAAAATAAGATAGTTTTGATTGTCTTCCGAGCTGACGCGTATTTGTTCTGCGTAGGCGGCGAATGTTTGTGTTGGAATACTAACGTTTTTTTTGTGAACTACATCTGATAAAAATATTTGGTTCATCCAGCCTTCATTTGGCGTGAAGCTGTCTATGTGAATGGTGCGTTGTCCATTACCTTCAAATCGACCGGGAACCAGAAAATCAAAGGCGGATAGTTGGTTTTGTTCCTGTGAGGCTTCTGCTGCACGGTATTCACTGAAAGGGGCGAGCCAAAAATTAATCGATGCGCTGGTGAGACTGATAATACAGGCAATTCCTAGTGTATAACCTGCAAGCTTGATTTTACTAACACCACTTGAAAACAGCACTGACATTTCGTTTTCTATGTATAAACGCCCAAAAGCCAGCAAGAGAGAGAGGAAAAAAGCCAAAGGCAAAATCATCTGGATGAAGCTAGGAATGTGATAGCCAAGAATAACGAATAAAAATTCAAAGGTCATTTTGCCTTCGGCAATACGCCCTAAATAGCTGGAAAATCGACCGCTTAGAATAACGAGTAGTAGTATTAGCGTTACACCAGCTGTTGACACTAGCACTTCTTTCGCTAAGTATCTGAATAGTCTCAAAGTCACCTCTGGATGAATATCGCTTTTTAAGCGTAGAGTTGATTACACATCTAAAGCCCCCATTATCTCGTGGTAAGAAGGACATTATCCAGTTTTTTTTAAAAAGTTATTTTTTGAGGTTTTTTTCATGAATATGGCGCTATTTGATCGCATATCCACAGTACAAGCTGATTTGCTTGTTGTATTTGTTCCTAGCGAAGGAGATTTTTCTGAATCTACTGCTTGGGTAGATGAGAATGCCAACGGGCAAGTTTCCCAATTGCGCGAAACTGGCGTATTTAAAGCGGGCGTTGCGCAGACCTTGCTGCTACCTGGTGTGACGCAAGATTTTGCTCAAGCTGTGTTGTTGGTTGGTATAGGTAAAGACGCTCAGCTGAGTGATATGCAAACACGTAAAGTGATTGCCGCAGTGGCAACTCAAATTAAAAGTTTGCCATTTGCCTCTGTGGCGGTAGCAAGCGCAGGGCTGGTATTGAAAAATCGTTCGCAAGCGGATGTGCTGGCTTTGGTTGCACAGTGGTTGAACGAAGGTTTTTACAACTTCCTTGGCTTTAAAAAGGACGATGCAGAGAAAGCTACAAAAGTGGAATCTCTGTTGTTAGAGGGCAGCGATGAGGCCGCTTTGACTATTGGTACAGCAACGGCGAGTGGTTCTGCTTTTGCTCGTCAGCTTGGTAATTTGCCAGGCAATGTTTGTACGCCAAGTTATCTGGCGTCAAAAGCTCAGCAACTAGGCGAAGAATATGGCATCGGTGTTGAGTTGCTAGATGAAACCAAAATGGACGAGTTGGGCATGCATTGTCTATTGTCCGTGGGCCGTGGCAGTGCTCAGCCAAGCTATTTGATTGTGATGAATTACCGTGGTGGTGATGAGGGTGATGCACCTCACGTATTGTTAGGTAAAGGCATAACCTTTGATACGGGCGGTATTTCATTGAAACCTGGCGCAAAAATGGACGAAATGAAGTACGACATGTGTGGCGCAGCCAGTGTGTTTGGTACCATGAAAACCATTTGTGAGCTAAAGCCGAAGTTGAACTTTACAGCCGTGATTGCGGCCGCAGAAAATATGCCAAGCAGTCGTGCGACTAAGCCTGGTGACATTGTGAAGACCATGTCTGGTCAAACGGTAGAAATTCTGAATACCGACGCAGAAGGTCGATTGGTGTTGTGTGATGCCTTGACTTACATTAAGCGCTTTACGCCTAAATCGGTTGTGGATATTGCGACATTGACCGGCGCGTGTGTGGTTGCGCTAGGCAGTGTTAACTCTGGTATGTACGCCAATAACGATGCGTTGGCAACTGAACTGAAAGTTGCAAGTCAGACGGCGGCCGATAAAATTTGGCAAATGCCGTTAGATGAAGAATACCAGCAGCAATTGGACAGTAACTTTGCGGATATCGCCAATATTGGTGGTCCTGAAGCGGGCTCTGTTACGGCAGCGTGTTTCTTGTCTCGTTTTACTGAGTCTTATCCTTGGGCACATTTGGATATTGCTGGTACTGCATGGACGGGCGGCGCAGCGAAAGGAGCAAGTGGTCGACCTGTTGCTCTATTGACGCGTTATTTGTTAGGTAAAGTCTCTTAATTATTCAGGGGCAAGTGGCTGAATTATTTAGTCACAAATAACTTTCTTTTAAAAAGCAGTGATAATTTTTTATCGCTGCTTTTTTATGACTGTTTTTAGTAGGAAAGCGAGTCTGATCAAAGTGTTATTTTTATCTCTGTGGTGTTGAGTGCTTTGTCTACGTTGGGATGGGGTAGACTTTTGGGTTTTTCAGTGCGAAAGTTGAAGGCTATGAATGATTGGTTGAACAATAATATATGTTTAATCGTTGTATTTTGTTTTCTTAATATTGGTTTTTCCTATGTCAGATTTAGCCACTCAGCATGGTGATGGTATTTTCGAGCCAGATGAAGAAACATTGATGTCTGCTTTGCGCAATCAAGATGACATTCCAATTTTGATGGATATTGTCGCCGATCAAACGCCTTTTTCTGCTGGTCAGGAAATGCATTTGACGCAGTCTTTTGATGATTCTCAAGCTCGAAGCGAAAGTGAGCAAGATGAAGACTCTCAAGTCGAGGCGGTTACGCCCGCAGACATGCTTACTTCATCCGATGTGTCGCAAGAACTAATTGCCAAAACAATCGCCGATGTACTTGAAAAGCGTTTACCAGAGTTGGTGTTAGAAGTGATGCAAGCGTTGCACGAGGCTGGCGCCACGACGAAAAAAGAGTAAATAAGCCATTAACAGTTGGTTATCAGACTGTTTCTCTCGCTGATGGCTTAATTGTGCACGTGTTATTCTTTATCTTGTTATGACACGTTATAATTCCCTAAATTCAAATTGACCGCTACATAAGAGCTTTAAGACACCATAATGGAAAAGACCTACCAACCTCAGAGTATTGAACAGCCTATTTATCAACGTTGGGAAGAGGGTGGCTATTTCACCCCTCAAGGCAACGGTTCTCCTTTCTCTATCATGATTCCACCACCAAACGTCACGGGTAGTTTGCACATGGGGCATGCTTTTCAGCATACCTTAATGGACGCCATGATTCGTCGTGAGCGAATGAAAGGCAGCCGAACTTTATGGCAGCCTGGTAGTGATCACGCTGGTATCGCGACACAAATGGTGGTTGAGCGACAATTGGCGGCTCAGAATATTACCCGTCATGATCTTGGACGTGAGAAATTTCTCGAAAAAGTGTGGGAATGGAAAGACCAGTCTGGCGGAACCATTTCAGATCAAATGCGCGTATTGGGCGACTCTGTGGCATGGGATAAAGAGCGCTTCACAATGGATCCCGGCATGTCCGCTGCTGTTCAGGAAGTGTTCGTTCGTCTTTATGATGAAGGTATTATTTATCGTGGCCAGCGTCTCGTCAATTGGGACCCAGTGCTACACACGGCGATTTCTGATTTGGAAGTTATCTCGGAAGAAGAGAATGGCTTCATGTGGTATTTCCGCTATCCATTGGCAGACGGCGTGAAAACAGCCGATGGTAAGGATCATATTGTTGTCGCAACAACACGCCCAGAAACCATGTTTGGTGATGCGGCTGTGGCCGTTGCGCCAGACGATGAACGTTTCACGGATCTTGTTGGTAAGTTCGTTGAACTGCCATTGGTTGGTCGTCGCATTCCTATCGTTGCAGATGAATACGTAGACAAAGAATTTGGTACCGGTTGTGTGAAAATCACTCCTGCTCATGACTTTAATGATTATGAAGTGGGCAAGCGTCATGACATGCCGTTGATTAATATCTTAACGGATGATGCGGCGATCAATGATGACGCACCTGAAAAATACCGCGGCATGGATCGTTTTGATGCACGTAAAGCGGTGGTCGCCGATTTTGATGCACTAGGGTTACTGGAAAAGATTGCGGATCATAAATTGAAAGTACCACGTGGTGAGCGTGGTAATACGGTCATTGAGCCTTATTTGACGCAGCAATGGTACGTGGCCGTTGAAAGTCTAGTGAAGCCGGCGATTGAAGCGGTTGAAAACGGCGACATTCAATTTGTCCCCAAGCAATGGGAAAATACCTATTTTTCTTGGATGCGTGATCTTAACGATTGGTGTATCTCTCGTCAGCTTTGGTGGGGGCATCAGATTCCTGCTTGGTACGATGTGGATGGCAAATTCTATGTAGGTAAAGACGAAGCTGAGGTGCGTTCTAAATACAATCTTGCTGCAGATATTGAGCTGACTCAAGATGAAGATGTATTGGATACGTGGTTCTCTTCTGCACTATGGACCTTTGCAACGCAAGGTTGGCCAGAAGAAACTCAAGACTTCGCAGAATTTAGTGAGTCTGATGTATTGGTAACGGGTTTCGATATTATCTTCTTCTGGGTGGCCAGAATGATCATGATGACGTTGAAGTTTACCGATAAAGTACCGTTCAAGACGGTTTACATTACGGGTCTTATTCGTGATGAACGTGGCGACAAAATGTCTAAATCCAAAGGCAATGTTATTGATCCGCTGGATTTAATTAACGGCATTGATATTGAATCTTTGGTTAGCAAGCGTACTACCGGCATGATGCAGCCACGCTTGGCGGCGAAAGTGGAGAAAAATACGCGTGAAACTTATCCTGAAGGGATTCAGGCTTATGGTACTGATGCGCTACGCTTTACGCTTTGTTCTTTGGCATCCGGTGGTCGTGATATCAAGTTCGATCTTAATCGTCTAGAAGGTTACCGCAACTTCTGTAACAAGATTTGGAACGCGACGCGTTATGTCTTGATGAACACGGACGATCAGGACTGTGGCCAAAACGGCGCAGAAGTAGAATTGTCTCTTGCTGATAAATGGATTATCTCTCGCTTACAGCATGCGGAAGATGCCGTGAATCGCGCTTTCGATACTCACCGTTTTGATTTGGCAGCACAGGCACTTTATGAGTTTATGTGGCACGAATACTGTGATTGGTATTTGGAATTGTCTAAGCCAGTACTTTGGGATGAGAACGCAACAGCCGCTCAGTTAACGGGTACTCGCCGTACTTTGGTGCGTGTACTAGAGGCTTTCTTACGTTTGGCTCATCCAATGATGCCTTTCCTAACCGAAGAAATTTGGCAGCGAGTGAAACCTTTGGCTGGCGTCGAAGGTGAGACGATTATGTTGGCTCAATATCCAGCGGCGGATGAAAGTAAAAAAGACGTTCAGGCTGAAGCTGATGTGGAGTGGCTAAAAGGGGTAATTGAAGGTATTCGCAATATTCGCGGTGAAATGAATATATCGCCTGCTAAGCCGTTGACTGTTTTGTGTCGCAATGGCTCAGAGCAAGATAAAGCTCGTCTTGATGCCAATTTAACCTTCCTGCAAACCTTAGCGAAGTTGGATACGGTAACTTGGCTGGAAGTAGGGGATGATGCGCCTATGTCGGCAACAGCATTGGTTGGCGATATGGAAGTATTGGTGCCAATGGCGGGTTTGATTGATAAAGATGCTGAGCTGGCTCGCTTGCAAAAAGAAATTGATAAAACGTCCAAAGAGTTACAGCGCATACAAGGCAAACTTTCTAATGACAGCTTTGTGGCGAAAGCGCCAGCTGAAGTGGTCGAAAAAGAACGTTCTAAGTGTGATGATTTGCAGTTGGCAGTGAACAAGCTAGAAGAGCAAAAAATTCGTATTGAATCTTTGTAAATAAATAAAAGTCAGAAACCATTTTTGGTTTCTGACTTCACGCTTACTTTAATAAAAATAAAAAAAGAGGCGCAATGGTTATGGAACGATTAACGGGAAAGGTTAAATGGTTTAATGACGCGAAAGGCGTTGGCTTTATTAAGCGAGTAGAAGGCAGCGATGTTTTTGTTCATTACAAATCGATTGCTTGTGATGGCCATAAAACGCTAAGAAAAGGGCAGGCGGTTAGTTTTCTTTTGTCGGAAACGGATTTTGGCGTTCAAGCAATAGATGTGCAATTAGAGAAAGAGGCGCAAATTGCACCCTCTGGCTCTAATCAGTATCTCGAGCAGGCTTAGCTTAAGCAGGCTCTTTTAGCATTTTGTGTGCAAGTTTAACAAAGTCTACAGGTGTGAGAATGCCGACGAGTTTGTCGTTTTGAATAACGGGTAAGCATCCATACTTGTTTTCAATGAAGAACTCGGCAGCCATGCTTAATTCTGTTTCAGGGCTAATGGTTAAGATGTCCTTGTTCATGGCGTTGGCAATCGGTGTTTGTTGTTCTTTTTTGGATATGTGTTGCGTGCCAAATTGGCTAACTAGGTGAAATGCATGACGTAAGTATTCACGCTGGGTTAGCATGCCTACGCATTCTCCCTCATCGTTGATGATGGGAATGTTTCTAATGTTTTTTTCGTGCATCAATGCTTTGGCTTTCGCTAAAGAATCATTTTCCCTTAATGTGATTAAATCTGTTGTCATTAGATCTGCCACTGTGTTCATAAACAGAACTCCTTTTATTTATCATTGCGTTAGATTTTAGTGTAGAGCGGATTATGTATGAAAGGCAATTATGTATTAAAGGCAAAATAGTCGCCTTGAGGTAAATCAAGAATGAAAGATCAATACTGGATGGAGCGGGCGCTTGAATTGGCTGCGAAAGCGGCGTCTGAAAATGAAATCCCAGTGGGTGCCATTATTGTGTTGGACGATGAGATTATTGGCGAGGGTTATAATGCGCCGATTTCTCTTTGCGATCCGACGGCGCATGCAGAAATTCAAGCGATTCGTATGGCCTGTCAAAAAATGAAGAATTACCGTTTACCTGGTGCAACTTTATATGTGACGTTGGAGCCATGTTCTATGTGTGCAGGAGCTATGATTCATGCTCGAATTGATCGTGTTGTTTATGCAGCGATGGAACCTAAAAGTGGTGTTGTTGAAAGTCAGGGGCGTTTTTTTGAGGCACCGTTCCTTAATCATAAAGTGAATGTTGAATCCGGCGTATTGGCGGAAACGGCATCGGCTCAGCTGACACAATTCTTTCAATATCGCCGTGAGCAGAAAAAGAAACTTAAAGAACGGGCAAAAAAGGCGATTTAGGCAGTTTATTCGTTCATTTTGTGTAGAAAATTCATACTCTGCTGGCCTCTATTTGCTTCATTGATTTAAAATACCCGCACCATTTCCCCAAAACTACCAAGTGAGGCAATACTCAACATGCTAACTCTGCATGGTTCCGCTGCGCTATCGGCGTTTCGCAAGGCAAAGTTATTAGCCAATATGCAATCATCTGTCGCTGCTGTTACAGATGTCGATGCTCAATTTCTCCATTTTGTGGAGCTGGCTGATAATCAAACGCTTACTGTTGAACAGGAAACTGTTTTACAACGTGTTTTGGCCTACGGTCCTAAATCCTCCCAAGTCAGTTCATCGGATCAAAGTGTTTTAGTGGTTCCTCGTTTAGGAACGATTTCACCTTGGTCATCGAAAGCAACCGATATTCTTCATAACTGTGGCCTTGCGGCCGTATCTCGCGTTGAACGTGGCGTGGAATACTTTATTCATAGCTCTGAGCCATTAACGCTTGAGGCGTTAGATTTGTTGTCGGTGATGTTGCATGACCGCATGACAGAAAGCGTACTTTCGGCATTAAGCGACGCTTCTGATATGTTTTCTCATGCAGAGCCTGCGCCTATGACGAGTGTTGATGTACTTGGCGGTGGACGATCTGCGTTGGTTGAGGCAAACCAAACGCTAGGTCTTGCTCTTGCTGAAGATGAAATTGATTATCTTGTTGAGTCTTTTATTGAGCTTGGGCGTAACCCAATTGACATCGAGTTGATGATGTTTGCTCAGGCAAACTCAGAGCATTGTCGTCATAAAATTTTTAATGCGTCTTGGACTATTGATGGTGAAGAGCAAGAGCGTTCTTTGTTTAAAATGATCAAGAACACACACGAACACAATCCTGATGGCACTTTGTCTGCTTATAAAGACAATGCCGCGGTCATGGAAGGTAACTTTGCGGGACGTTTTTTTCCAGCGCCGGGTTCTTGTGAATACGATTTCAGCCAAGAAAACATCGATATTTTGATGAAAGTTGAAACTCATAACCACCCAACAGCCATTTCACCATTCTCTGGTGCGGCAACGGGTTCTGGTGGTGAGATTCGTGATGAAGGCGCGACGGGGATTGGTTCAAAACCCAAAGCAGGATTGAGTGGTTACACGGTTTCTGACCTTAAAATTCCTGGTTTTGAACAGCCTTGGGAGAGTTACTACGGCAAGCCTTCTCGTATCGTTACGCCTTTGGATATCATGATCGAAGGCCCTATTGGTGGTGCGGCGTTTAACAACGAATTTGGTCGTCCAAACTTATTAGGTTATTTCCGTACTTACGAGCAAAAAATCCAAGGCGCATCTCAAGAAGAAGTGCGCGGTTATCATAAGCCAATTATGTTGGCGGGTGGTCTGGGGAATATTCGTCGTGAGCACGTTGAGAAAAAAGAAATTAAAGTAGGCGCTAAGCTGATTGTACTTGGCGGACCTGCCATGTTGATCGGACTTGGTGGTGGCGCGGCATCTTCTATGGCGTCTGCTGATGGCAATGAAGATCTTGATTTCGCGTCTGTACAGCGTGGTAATCCAGAGATGGAGCGTCGTTGTCAGGAAGTGATCGACCGTTGTTGGCAGCTTGGTGACAATAACCCAATCAGCTTTATCCACGATGTGGGTGCTGGTGGTTTGTCCAACGCATTACCTGAGCTAGTAAAAGACGGTGAGCGTGGTGGCAGTTTCGATTTGCGTAAGGTGCTTAACGATGAGCCTGGCATGTCACCGTTAGAAATCTGGTGTAACGAATCGCAAGAGCGTTACGTGATGGCGGTTTCTCCGGATCGCGTCGCAGAGTTTACGGCTATTTGTGAGCGGGAGCGTTGTCCGTTTGCGATTGTGGGGGAAGCCAAAGAAGAAATGCATTTAGAAGTCGCCGATGAGCACTTCGGTAATAAGCCTGTTGATTTGCCAATGTCTGTTTTGTTTGGCAAAGCGCCTAAAATGCACCGTGAAGCAACAAAAGCGGTTATTGCAGGGGATGACTTTACTGCAATGAATGTGGATTTGGCGGATGCCGCTAACCGCGTATTAAGCTTGCCAACGGTGGCGAGTAAAAATTTCTTGATCACCATTGGTGATCGCTCGATCACAGGTATGGTTGCACGTGATCAATTGGTCGGGCCTTGGCAAGTACCTGTTGCTGATGTGGCGGTTACAACGTCATCTTTAGATAGTTATACAGGCGAAGCCATGACTATGGGCGAACGTACACCGATTGCTTTGCTTGATGCACCAGCGTCTGGTCGTATGGCAGTCGGTGAAGCATTAACTAACTTAGCCGCCGCGCACATTACTAAACGTAGTCACATTAAGTTATCCGCAAACTGGATGGCGGCGGCTGGCCATGAAGGCGAAGACGAAAAGCTTTATCAAACCGTGAAAGCGGTGGGTATGGAATTGTGTCCTGCATTGGACATTGCCATTCCGGTTGGTAAAGATTCCATGTCGATGAAAACCGTATGGAAAGAAGACGGCGAAGAAAAAGCCGTGACGTCTCCATTGTCTTTGGTGATTACAGCGTTCGCACCGGTTTCTGATGTTCGTAAAACATTAACACCAGAGCTTCAAAATAAAGCCGATACGCGTTTGTTGTTGATTGATTTGGGTGCAGGCCAGAATCGTCTTGGTGGCTCCGTTATTGCTCAGGTTTACAACAAGTTGGGTCAGCAAACACCCGATGTGGACGATGCGGCGACTTTAGCTGGCTTCTTTGATACCACTCAGGCGCTAAATGCCGAAGGTAAGTTGTTGGCATACCATGACCGTTCTGACGGTGGTGTGTTTGCGACCTTGACGGAAATGTCGTTTGCTAGCCATTTGGGTTTGAATATTGACTTAGATGAAATCATCGTAAGTTGTGCTCAAGCGGCGCCAGCATTATTTAGCGAAGAGCTTGGTGCGGTGGTCCAGGTAAATGAATCTGATGTGTCAGGCATTGTTTCGGCTTATGCAAAAGTAGGTGTTATGGTTTCTCCTATAGCGACGCTGTCTGGTGATGACCGTATTCGAATTCGTTTCGCGGGCGAAACATTACTAGAAGAAGCACGTGCTAGTTGGCAGCGGGTTTGGTCTGAAACAAGTTATCGTATTCAAGCGCTACGCGATAACCCAGAATCAGCACAACAAGAATTTGATAATTTGTTGGATGCAAAAGATCCAGGCTTGTCTGCTGATGTTCGCTTCGATCAAAACGAAAACATAATAGCGGCGTTTGTTGCTTCGGGTATTAAACCAAAAATTGCCGTATTGCGTGAACAAGGTGTTAACGGTCAAGTCGAAATGGCAGCGGCTTTCCATAAAGCCGGCTTCATACCTGTTGATGTTCACATGAGTGATATTCTATCAGGTCGCATAACGCTTGATGGTTTTAGCGGCTTAGTGGCTTGTGGTGGATTTTCATACGGTGACGTATTGGGCGCTGGTGAAGGTTGGGCGAAATCTATCCTTTTCAATCCGATTGCTCGCGAGCAGTTTGAAGCCTTCTTTAAGCGTGTTGATACTTTTACACTGGGTGTATGTAATGGTTGTCAGATGTTGTCGAACCTTTATGAGTTAATTCCTGGTGCGAGTCATTGGCCTAAGTTTATTCGTAACGAATCTGCACAGTTTGAGGCTCGTTTCGTACAGGTGGAAGTTCAGAAATCGAACTCTATTTTACTGGCTGGAATGGAAGGTTCTCGTATGCCAATCGCTGTAGCGCATGGCGAAGGTCAAACCGAATACCGTGATGAGCAAGATATGGCCGCATTGGCGTCTTCTTCTCAAATTGCATTGCGTTATGTGGATAACTACGGTCAAGCGACTGAGCGTTACCCATTTAACCCGAATGGTTCGGCGCAAGGCGTGACGGGGTTAACCTCGGAAGATGGTCGAGTGACCATCATGATGCCTCATCCTGAGCGTGTTTATCGTACCGTGCAGCACAGCTGGCATCCAAGCGAATGGCAAGAGCAAGCGCCATGGTTGCGTTTATTTCAAAACGCGAGAAAGTGGTTGGGCTAACCTTTAGTTAACTACTGATTTTTAAAACCCTCTAATCGAAAGATTAGAGGGTTTTTTTGTTTTAAATAAGGTGCTTAATTAGCGTATTAATACCTGTATCGGCGTATTTATTGTGTTCAATAGCATAATAGCGACCGATATTTCCTTTCTGTGTTGACAGTGCAATTAATCTTCCGTTCTCCAAATCATTCTGTATAAGTGCCTCTGGGCAAAGCGCTATCCCTTGCGCTGCAACAGTGGCCATTTTTAATAGATGGAAGTCTTCATATAAAAGCTGAGGTGGTTTATTTAAAGCGAGCCCTTGAAGAGCGAACCAATCTTTCCAACTCTGTTCCGTATGATCATGTAGTAAATCTGCTTCTAGTAAATCTTTACTGGAAAAAGATTGATGCTGCTTCATGTAAATGGGGCTGCAGACAGGGATGGTTTCCCCAGATAGAACTTTGGAGCGCACATAAGGAGAGTGCTTATCTTTATCATGGCTGCCAATACGAAGGCTGTGTTCATCCAAGTAGTCTGGCGATGACGAGTGGTAATTAATGACCAGTTCAGAGTTGGGGTGTGTTTCTTTAAACTTTAATAGGCGGGGAAGTAACCAAAACTCAATGAGCGAAGGCAGGCAATAAATCGTAATAGCGTTGATGGGTGTATTGGCGGGGTCTGACAGTACTTGATCTATGTGATCAAAAGAGGCTGATAATTCTGAGGATAGTCGTTTCCCTTCAGATGTGACTTTGAGCTGTCGGCCTGACTTATAAAATAAAGTATATCCCAGCTGAGTTTCTAGTCGTTTAATTTGATGGCTAACAGCGGACTCTGTTAAATGTAGATGATCAGCGGTGCATTTTAAACTTTGAAAACGAACCGCTAAATGAAAGGTATGTAGTGCTGTATAGGGGTGACCCATTATCAACTCGCTTTAGTATTTGTCATGTATATTTAAATAATATCATTTTATTTGAGTTTCCAGTTTCACTAACCTAAGTCAAACATTAAAACAAAGTGGAGTCGGTGATGAGTAATGTGGAAGCAGCGTACAGAGCAGGTCCAGGATCAAAATTGTCTGTAGATAAGGCGTTTTATAATTCTCTGAAAGGAACTGAAGCCAAGCGGACCTTGGTGGATACCATTAAAATTCCTATGCGTTCGGGAAAAGCTTGGGAAGTTCCTGCTGGCCATGTTTTTCGTATTCGTGTTTCAGAAGGGCCGCAAGTGGGGGACTTTAACATGTGGAACAAACACGATCCTCGTGAACGTATGTGGGCGTCTCGTAGTCGTCAATTGCAAAGAGCCCATGTCAGTACTCATGATCGTCTTTGGTCGACGCTCCCATTCCTTCGTCCAATGGTAACAATAATAGACGACAGTCTTGCGGATTATGGTCAAGATGCTGAGGGCGGGAGAGTCCATGATTTATTAGGGACACGCTGTGACCCTTATGTTAATAAGCTCTTAACAGGAGAGGATTTTGATTTTCATTGTCATTCAAACCTAGTGAGGGCGGTAATGCCTTTTGGGTTAACCGAGTTTGATGTGCATGATGTTTTAAATGTTTTTCAATGCACCGGGCTTAATGATGAGGATAAGTATTTCATGAAAGCTTGTCCTGCGAAGAAAGGTGATTATTTAGAGTTTTTTGCAGAGATTGATTTATTGTGTGCATTGTCGTGCTGCCCAGGTGGTGATTTATCTGTCGATTTGTGGGGCCCAGATGCCAAAGACCCATTGTCTACTTGCCATCCTTTAGAAGTTGAGATTTACAAACTAGAACCTTCATCACTAGAAGGGTGGGAGGGGCCGAAAAGCTCAGGTTATGCTGGTGGGCATGGGCTTAGTTCTCCGAATGTAGATTGGGAAGCGATTAAAAAAGAGCTTTAATGATGGAGTGTTGATTGGTAAGTGATCGATTTCTTTGTTTTTTGTTTGTTAATTGATCGATCCTTACTGTTTTAAGAATTACTTGAATTAAATACGTATTTTTTGGCAAAAAGGGTTGCACAAAATCTGTAGATCCTTAATATACGCCCTCGCTGACACGG
>CAXBGJ010000016.1:0-35010 GCA_963975045.1 uncultured Marinomonas sp.
TCTGGCTCTGGCTCTGGCTCTGGCTCTGGCTCTGGCTCTGGCTCTGGCTCTGGCTGATCAATATTTGGTTCTTCAGCAATCGTTGGCAAGTCATCGGTGTGCGTAGAAATTGCATCTTCAAAATCTTTAAAGGACGCATCTAGAGAAGACAGCTCATCTTCGCTCAATATCGAATCAGAGGTGACATCATCAGAATCAGCTGATTCTGTATCATGAGCACCCTCTGCATCATCAACAGGCTTTTCTGTAGTCGCTTCTTGCAATAAATCATCAAGATAACGTTGAACCGCCATCTGAGGTCCTATTAAAGCCTGCTCTTTATTCTTTGTATCTTTCATAAACTATTACTATCCCGCTGGGTTCAGCAAAGAATCCATCAGACTTGTGTAAGCTTTAACCCCTCGAGCATTCGGATCCAGTGCCGAAGGAGCGATACCTGCTGTACTAGCGTCTCTTAATTTTGTATCCACCGGTATTACAGAATGCCACACCAACTCTTCATAAGTATCTTTTAAACTGCGTAAGCTTTTATTGGAGGCCTGGGTGCGTCGATCAAACAATGTAGGGACTATCAAAAATGGTACAGGGCGTTTTCTTGCACGATTGATCATAGTCAATGTTCGAACCATTCTCTCCAAACCTTTAATAGCCAAAAACTCTGTTTGTACGGGGATAATCAACTGCTGACAAGCCGCCAAAGCATTAATCATCAATACGCCGAGCACCGGCGGACTGTCGATTAATACATAATCGTAATCATCCCATAAAATAGCCAGTGTTTTTGATATTACCAACCCCATGCCACCTTGAGCTTGAGCATGACGCTCCAAAGTAGCCAAGGCCGTAGATGCAGGCAACAAAGACAAATTCGGATGACCCGTTTCTAAGATTAAAGAAGCAGGTAAATCTTTAGATATTTTCCCGGTCACTTGAAAAAGGTTATAAGCGCTTTTTTCTATCGAGTCTGGGTCAAAACGAAAATAACTGGTCAATGACCCATGAGGATCAAGATCAATCATCAACACGCGATTACCAGCATCAGCCAACAACCCTGCTAAGGAAACTACCGTGGTCGTTTTGCCAACGCCGCCTTTCTGATTCGCCACTGCCCAAATGTGCACTCTGAGTCCCCTGATATCCTATGCTGTTATTTTGCTTACGATTTCTTTGCAATCATATACAGTAACACGTTATTTAAACAAGTAATCATAGAGATTATCAGCTTCACGCTTACTAATTCGCAATATTACCCGTCTATTTTGCTGGCGAGCATAGTCATTCGTATTTCTGACTTTTGGGTGCTCACTAGAAAATCCCAAGGGTGCAATCATTTTAGGATCAACCCCTCTATAAACCAACTCATCCACTACAGAAGAAGAACGTAAGCTGGACAAATGCCAATTCGAAACCAAACGACTTGAGTTAACAGGTAAATCATCAGTATTACCCTCAACCAATATCACGGATGGATGCACTTTAAGAACATTAGCGACTAGGATCAGCAGCGCTACCGCTTCATTTGTTAAATCGTATTCACCTTGACCAAATAATAAACCTGACTTTAACTCCAAACTTACCCAATTAGCCGACTCAGTAACCGATATCTGACCCGTTGCATGTAGCCCTGAAAATTGATTTTCTACAACTTGGCTTAATAAATCGTAAACAGCAGAGGAATTGCTTTCTTCAATCGTGGGGGGGGCGGCCGGAATAGGTTTTGTCTCAACCACTTCTATATCTTTCGGTTCACCAACGATAGGCTCACCAATATTGATAGGTTTAATAGATTTTTGCACTGCATCGAAAACGCCATGAAGCGTTTCTTTCAAACGCTGCTCATCTCCAGCATTTTTCAACGACAAAGAGTAGAGAGCAACAAAAAAAGCGAACAATAAGGTAATAAAATCAGCGTAAGACAATATCCAACGATCTCGACCCTGAGCACTTGAAGGTGGCAACTTAGTCACCACACGACGACGCTTTGATGACCGAGAAGGAGCATCACTCATAGGTATTAAGCTCTAACTCTAGCCTATAAGGGTGTTTACCAAGGGCAATACCACAAATACCATCAATGAGTAACTGATGGTAAAGCAATTCTTTATCTACGTAGCCTGTTAATTTTTTACTAATTGGAAAGATGACCAAATTTGCAAAGCCCTGACCATAAAGGGTGGAAACAAAAGCAACGGCAATACCATGCCCCAACGCTTCTGGACTGTCTAAATTCGCCATCGCTTGAATTAGCCCAAGCACGGATCCCATGATCCCTAAAGTAGGCGCGTAGCCACCGATAGACTCAATAAAAGACACACTTTTCATTCGTTTATCATAAATCCGGACAGCGTCGTCATGTAGCCGATCTGCTAATAGATCTGGGTCTGTTCCATCAATGGCCATTTGCAACGCTCGGCTAGAAAAACGACTATCTAATGCTTCAACATCAGATTCTAAAGCAAGTAGAGAAAGTCTTCTGGCCTTATGGGCAAGGTTATTTAATGTCGCCCGAGCAGAGTTGAAATCATAAATAGGAGGAAAGAGACTCCACTTGATCAAAACAAGAGCCCGTACCGCCTCTTGAATGCTGCTTTGAATTAACGAGGCGCCGATACTACCAGCAATCACAATAATGGCAGAAGGTAAGTTAAGAAGAAGGATGACTTCACCTCCTCCTAACCAGTTTGCAAGAAATACTGAACTAAACGCAATTAAAAGGCCCGCTAAGGTAACAAAATCCACTAGTTGACCTCGCGTGCAATGCGTTCACCAATATGCTCTAAATCGATAATTTCATCCGCTAAATTTGCCTTTTCTATGGCCATCGGCATACCATAAATAACACACGACTCTTCACTTTGAATCCAAACTCTTGAACCAGAACTCTTTAGCATCCGAGCACCTTCACGACCATCTACACCCATTCCAGTCATGACAACAGACAAAACTTTACCGGGATAACATTTCGATGCAGAACCAAATGTCACATCGACAGATGGCTTGTAATTAAGTCTCTCATCACCATCAAGTATACGGACACAACCACCATTTCGAGGGTCAATCATCATTTGCTTTCCTCCTGGTGCAAGCAAAGCGACTCCAGCTTGCAGACGGTCTCCATCTTTAGCCTCTTTAACCGTGATCTGACAGATGTTGTTTAATCGCTCAGCAAAAGCCCCCGTAAAAGCAGCGGGCATATGTTGAACTATAACCAGAGGTGCCGCGAAGTCTTTAGGTAATTTACTCAATACCGCCTGAAGGGCCATAGGACCACCTGTAGAGGTTCCGATAGCAATAAGACTAACTCGTTTTCTCGCACGAGGAATGATAACCCCACGCTCGGTCACAATTGGCTTAGGTGCTTCTCGTGGAGCAAGAGCTTCAACTGGCTTTCTGCTACCTGCTAAACGCGTCCTAGCAACTGCCAATACACGCTCAACCAATGCACGCTTAACCACCGCTGAATCACGAGAGATATCCTCGAAATTCTTCGGCATAAAGTCAACAGCACCAGCCTCTAAAGCATCTAGTGTAACTTTCGCACCTTCATGGGTTAATGAAGAGAACATTAGTACTGGTGTCGGTTTAAGCTTCATTATATTGACTACAGCAGCGATACCATCCAATACAGGCATCTCATAATCCATAGTCACAACGTCAGGAGATAAAGACTGCACTTTATCTATCGCTTCCCTTCCGTCGTTAGCAGTCCCAACTACCGTTAAGCGAGGATCTGCTTCGAAAATCTCAACAAGACGACGCCTGAAAAAACCAGAATCATCAACAACAAGCACCTTTACAGGCATATCACATCCCCTAAATGAAAAGCTTACTACCTTGATGCATAGCTTTTAAGCATACTAGGTACATCCAGAATCAATGCAATACGACCATCACCGGTAATTGTTGCACCAGCCACACCAGCGGTACCTTGCAACATTTTCCCTAATGGTTTTATAACCACTTCTTCCTGACCAACTAACTGATCAACGACAAAACCGACTTCATTCATACCCACTTGTACAACAACAACATGGGCTTCTGCTGGTAAATCGTCTTTGTTACTACCCTTAACCAACCAACTTTTCAGATGAAATATCGGCAAAGTTTTTCCACGAATAACAACAACTTGCTGCCCATCAACTATATTGGTTTTCTTCAAATTAAGATGAAAAATCTCATTAACGCTAACCAATGGAAATGCAAAAGCTTGATCTCCAAGAGTCACCATCAAAGTCGGCATAATCGCAAGTGTTAACGGCACCTTAATAATAAAGCGAGATCCTTGACCAAGAACCGATTTAATATCCAATGTACCATTGAGTTGAGAAATTTTGGTTTTCACCACGTCCATCCCAACACCACGACCAGACACATCCGTAATTTCCACTTTTGTAGAAAAACCAGGTGCAAATATTAAATTAAACGCTTCTTCATCGGATAATCGCTCTGCCGCATCCGTATCCATTAAGCCTTTTTCAACCGCTTTTTTACGTAAGAAGTTGGGGTCCATACCTGCGCCATCATCTTCGATGGACAACAATATATGATCACCTTCCTGTTCTGCAGATAAAATCACAGTACCCATTCGAGGCTTACCATTAGCTTCTCGAATATCAGGCCCTTCTACCCCATGGTCTACCGAATTTCGTACCAAATGGACTAGTGGATCAGCTAACGCCTCAACTAAATTTTTATCCAAATCCGTATCTTCACCACGAAGAACAAGATTAACCTCTTTCTTCATGCTACGAGCTAGATCTCGAACAACACGCGGGAAGCGCCCAAATACTTTTTTAATGGGCTGCATGCGCGTTTTCATTACTGCGTTTTGCAAGTCCCCAGTTACAACATCAAGGTTTGATACCGCTTTCCCCATCGATTCATCATCACTTTGAAGACCTAATCGAACAAGGCGATTACGAACCAATACTAGCTCACCCACCATGTTCATTATGTCGTCTAATCGTTTAGTGTCGACACGGACCGTGGTTTCTTGAGTAACAGGAGCATTGGCCGTTTTTTCTTTGGCGTGATCTGCTTCTGGTTCCGGCACTTTAGATGAAGGCTTCGGAATAGGTTTAGACGCTGTTTTTGGCTTAGCTGAAGCAACTTTCGGTTCAGCTTTAGACGCTGTTTTTTCAGCTTTCCCTTTTTCCTGCAAAGTGTCTAGGAGAGATTCAAATTCATCTTCCGTAATCAAATTAGAATCTACGCCAGCAGGTGTAACAACTTCAGGTTCATCAACATTTTTTGCTGCTTTATTTGAAGTAGATCCTTCACCATGAAGCTTATCAAGTAACTCTTCAAATTCATCTTCTGTAATTTCATCAGAGGAAACCGCACTTGGGGAAGCATTGCCCGCTGGCTCATCATTTATTCCAGGTGCGCCGGTACCGTGAAGTTGGTTGAGCAATGCATCAAACTCATCTTCTGTAATTTCATCATCAGTTTTTGGGGGTGTACTGCTTTTAGGTGATGCATCATCAGATGATGTATCTCCTAGAGCGTCTAATAAAGATTCGAATTCATCGTCAGAAATATCAACAGGCTCATCGGTATCATCCCCTACCGAATCATCACCTTGATCTTCAGCAACAACGTCCTCTGGCTCACTTTTACCTGCAAGTTCCTCTGCTGTAGGAGGTGTTGCATAAGCACTAAGTGCCGAAATCAGCTCTGGTGAAGCGCGCTCTGGCTCACCACCAGCCCGCACGGCATCGAACATTTCATTAACAGCATCAAGAGCCTGTAAAACAATGTCCATTAAGTCAGAATCTATTTTACGCTGGCCATTTCTTAAAATATCAAAAACGTTTTCAGCATAATGACAGCAATCAACCAAAGCAGTTAACTGTAAAAAACCCGCACCGCCTTTGACAGTATGAAAACCACGAAAAATCGCATTAAGCAGTGGTTTATCATCTGGGTTTTGCTCTAAATCTACTAATTGCTCGGAAAGCTGTTCAAGAATTTCACCAGCTTCTACCAAAAAATCTTGTAGAATCTCTTCATCGACCTCGAAACTCATCCTCAGCCCCTTCTAGAAACCAAGACTTGATAGCAAGTCGTCTACTTCGTCTTGACTATTCAGTACTTCAGGCTTGTTTTGTTTATTGATAGCGGGTCCGTGTCCACGAGTATCATCGTGTTCAGATTCCTTCTCTTGATATTCAATTCCAGAGATACTATCAACGCGTCCAGCAACAGCAACGAGATGTACAAGTTTTTCTTCTACATCTCGAATTAAATCATTCACTCTAGCGATTACTTGACCTGTAAGATCTTGATAACCCTGCTCTAGGAGAATTGTGTTGAGGTTTGAATGCAAAGTGGTGGCACAATCATCCGCATACGATAAAAAGACATCTATGCGCTTGTATAAGTCTCGAAACTCTTGCGGTGTTAAATCTCGCTGTATTAAGCGACTCCAATCTTTTCGTAACGCTCTGGCTTGACTCTGTAATTCACTGGCCACAGGAACGCTACTATCGACCATATCCATCGTTTTATTGGCAGCAGCATTGGTCGTCTCAATAACATAATTCAATCTATCTGAAGCATCGGTGATTTTTGTAGCAGAATCATTCCCGCCTTCACCAACAACCAAATCTATAGAATCAACTTGAAAATCACGAATAGCATCATGCAAACTTCGCGTTAAATAACCCACTTCGTTATAGAAGCTCTTATGACGAGCTTCACTTAATTCTTGGATTATCTTAATAGCAGCACCAAAATCACCCACTTCAAGGTGATTTAACAGTTCTACAGCACCGTCTTTTACTAGATCTTCAAATTCAACTAGTCCAGAGCCCAATACATTTGACATCTAAAGCCCCTATTTTGCAGCGTCTATTCGTTCGAATATTTTCTCAATTTTTTCTTTGAGAGCAACTGCGGTAAACGGCTTAACAACATAACCATTCACCCCAGCTTGAGCTGCAGAGATAATTTGGTCACGTTTAGCTTCCGCTGTTACCATAAGAACAGGGATACTTTTCAACTTTTCGTCAGCACGAACAGCACGAAGCAATTCAATACCAGTCATACCCGGCATGTTCCAGTCGGTTACAAGAAAATCGATTGTTCCACCTTGAAGTATAGGCAAAGCCGTCGTTCCATCATCCGCTTCAACCGTATTGGTAAACCCTAAATCCCGTAGTAAATTTTTAATGATTCGTCTCATTGTCGAGAAATCATCAACAATCAGGATCTTCATGTTTTTATCCAATGCACCCTCCACACCCAAAAGGTAATATTTCAAAACTCATAATTTAATCTCGCCAATCGCTTAATCGAGCTCGCAATCGCATAGCCGCTTGACTATGGATTTGACTGACTCTTGATTCACTGACACCTAAAACAGCGCCAATCTCTTTTAAATTTAACTCTTCGTTATAATAAAGAGATAAAACCAATTTTTCTCTTTCAGGAAGAGTATCAATCTCTTTCACTAATTGACTCTGAAAACCGCCTTCCTCAACTAAAGAGTAAGGTGCATTTTCAAATTCTGAATCGATATATTCTAAATTAGTTGTATCAGAATCTAGCATTTCTTCATAGCTAAATAACTGAGTAGACATAGAGGAATGAATCATTTCATGATACTCCCTCATACTAATATCCATATGGGCTGCCACCTCCATATCGGAGGCCTCACGCCCTAATTTAGCCTCTAATTCTTTAATAGCATTAGTAACCGCTCTGCCATTTCGTCTAACGGAACGCGGCGCCCAGTCCGTTTTTCGCACCTCATCCATTATAGAGCCGCGAATACGAATGCCTGCATAAGTTTCAAAGCTAGCACCCTTGGTGGATTCAAAGCGCTTATAGGCCTCAATCAACCCCATCATACCGGCCTGAGTCAAATCATCTATATCGACACTATCGGGCAATCGAGCCAATAGGTGATAGGCAATTTTTTTTACCAAATACCCATACTGCTCAACAATCGAATCAATCGAAAGCGCCGCTTTTTTAGAGTATGTATTGTATCCATTTTTGGTCTGCATAAAATATTCTAAGCAACCTTTACTATTTAAGTTAGTTGCGCTAATCAAACTGTACTACATAGTTCAGCGTAACGCTTTCAGTAATAACATATCTTTACTAACTACCATACTTTAATGACCCATAGAGCTGACTATAATGCTCCGCTGTATAAACAGCTCGACTAATTAAGTTATGCGCTCTAGCTGGCTCAATATCATCAGGTATACGCTGACCATCGGCTATATATACGACAGGTAAGCCCTCTTCAATAACTACACTAATCGCTTCACCAAGTGAAGCTGATTCATCCAGTTTACTCAAAACACAGCCATCTAATTGAACTTGAGAGTAAATATCGACAACTGTTTTTAATACTTGTCTTTGACTTGTGCAAGGTAATACTAGCAATTTTTTAAGACTAGCCCTTGCTCGCTTCATCATCAGAAGCTGTCGCTCAAGATTAGAGTCTCTTGGGTTCATTCCAGCAGTATCAACAAGAACTAAAGAGTAATGTGCGTATTTTGCCAATACTTCATTTAAATCTGAATACTCATTAACCACTTCGACAGGAACATTCAGAATACGGCCAAAGGTTCTTAGTTGTTCATGGGCCGCAATACGATAACTGTCAGTCGTAATTAACACCACCCCTTCAGAGCCATGTTTTAATACATGCTGAGCAGCGATCTTACCTATAGAAGTCGTTTTCCCAACACCTGTCGGTCCCATAAAAGCAATACAGCCTTTAAGCTCAGTAGAACTCGAGCGAACAGGGATATAATCAGCCAAATGCGCAAGTAAACGATTCCAGTCATCCTCCCGTCCTTTTAAATCGATATCATCTATCAACCTAGAAACAACAAACTCAGACAACCCTAACCCCTTTAATTTCTCACGGGCTCTTTGTTCAACTGCACTTACCTTGGAATCGCCGCCACCTTCATTCTGACGCCGCTCCAGCATAGCACGGACATTTTGAAGCTCTAGCTCCATCTCACGCAATTGCTTGGCACTATCATTATTCCGTACAGATAGGGCCTCTTCGACCCGAGGATCTTCTTTATCTTCAGCTAGTGGAGGCATATTAAACTGTGCTGTAGAAGACTTATTGAGCTGCTCGGGTTGAGTACTGGAAGTATTAGCGTGAGGTACTGTCTGCTGCTTTGCCCTCTCTATACGCTCTAAGTAATCCGAGCTAGGGTTTGCATGTGGTTCAGGGCGAGGAGCAGACGAACGCTTAGAGGTCATGCTGGAAGGTAAAGATCCGTCATAATCCAAAGCGGCAACTATTTCGATCTCGCCTGTAGGCAGACGTTGATTTGACAAAATGACTGCATCAGGGCCCACAGCATCACGGACCTTCCGTATCGCTTGCCGCATGTCAGGTGCTCGAAACCGCCTAATTTGCATGAATAACTTAATCCTTCCAGTTTATTTTTCTTACAAATCCATAGCTTACCCGAAAGATTCCAATAAATATAGATACAATCTACTGCCTCGATAGGTAGATCTTATTGACCAATAACACCCACCACAGTAATACGTTTATGGTCTGGCACCTCTTGATAAGAAAGAACCGACATATTCACCATACCATAACGCATAAAGCGCGCTAACATAGGCCGTATAGGCGCAGATACAATCAAAATAGGCGTATTTCCCATCGCCTCTTGCTGTTCCGCCGATTGACGAAGAGAAGCTTGTAATTGCTCTGCCATTTGTGGCTCTAAAATAAGCGCTTCCTCATTTTTAATACCAGACTGCTGACTTTGCTGAACCGTCTGCATGAGCATTTTTTCTAACTGAGGCTCAAGCGTCAAAACGGGTATTTCATCAACCCCATCCGCTAATGTTTGAATAATTAACCGAGATAAGGATGTTCGAACAGCTGCCGTCAATATCATAGGGTCCTGAGTCTTAGGCTGAACCCCCATGATAGATTCAGAAATGGTTCGCATATCCCTAAGAGGAACCCCTTCAATTAATAAATTCTGCAAGACCTTAAGAAGAACACTCAATGGCACCGTGTTCGGCACCAACTCTTCAGCCAATTTAGGATTATATTGCTTTAATAAGCTCAACAACTGCTGAACCTCATCATGACCAATCAACTCATACGCATGCTTATGCATAATCTGATTAATATGAGTCGCCACCACCGTACTTACATCAACAACGGTATATCCAAAGGTCTGAGCTTGATCTCTTTTCTTAGGGTCAATCCATACTGCGTCCAAGCCAAACGATGGATCTTTACCAGCAATCCCATCAATAGTTCCAAACACCTGCCCAGGGTCAATTGCTAAATCTTTATCGGGGTGAACCTCTGCTTCAGCCAAACTCACGCCCATCAACGTGACCCTATAGGCATTAGGCATTAAGTCTAAATTGTCTCTAATATGAACACTGGGCACTAAGAAACCTAAATCTTGAGATAACTTACGACGCACACCTTTAATTCGAGCTAATAGCTCGCCACCTTGAGTTTTATCAACAAGCGGTATTAAACGATACCCCACCTCTAATCCAAGCATATCAACAGGAGCCACATCGTCCCAACTAAGATCTTTTACTTCAGTTGGGGCAGAACTATCAGAAGAGGCTTTGCTTTTATTGCTTTTCTGCCCTTGCACGGTTTTTTGCTTCTTCCGATATTCAAGATAATAAGCAAGTCCACCCAAGCAAGCCGCCAGCGACAAGAAGGAAAAGTGCGGCATTCCAGGAACAATCCCCATAATCGTCATAACACCGGCAGCCACATACAAGGCTTTTGACGATCCGAACATTTGCCGTACAATTTGCGACCCCATATCGCCAGTCTCGTTAACCCGAGTAACCATGATAGCCGCAGCAGTCGACAACATAAGTGAAGGCAACTGCGCAACCAATCCGTCACCGATGGTTAACAATGAATATCGCTCAATCGCCTCAGAAAAAGAAAGGTCATGTTGTGCCATACCAATAGAAAGGCCGCCAATAATGTTAATGCCAAGTATCAATAACCCAGCAACCGCATCACCTTTTACAAATTTAGAAGCACCGTCCATGGAACCATAAAACTCAGCCTCAGAAGCTATTTCGATACGGCGCTCTTTAGCCTGCTCAGCATCAATCATGCCAGCGTTTAAATCTGCATCAATAGCCATCTGCTTACCCGGCATTGCATCCAAGGTAAATCGAGCACTCACCTCAGAAATACGACCAGCACCTTTTGTCACTACTGCGAAGTTGATAATCATCAAAATCGCGAATACAACAAAACCAACAACGTAGTTGCCACCAATAACCACTTCGCCAAACGCTTGAATTACCTTACCCGCTGCGTCCCCGCCTTCATGACCATCCAGCAAGACCACTCGAGTTGAAGCCACGTTAAGCGCAAGCCTCATCAATGTAGAAACAAGTAAAACAGTAGGGAAAACAGCAAAATCTAAAGGACGCATCGAATAAATAGCGACCAACAATACGACAATGGCAAGAGCAATATTAAAAGTAAAAAGAACGTCTAGCAAAAATGCTGGTATAGGTAAGATCATCATCGCCAAAAGCGACAACAACAAAATAGGAATACCTAAATTCCCGCTAAAAATACCCTGAACCTGCCCTGCAAGCTGACCACGGTCAAAATTCACACAACATCCCTATGGAAGAAGAAAAATACAACACACAATTAACTACCATCCCACTGAAATTCATCAGGCACATCCAAATTTGGCATAACTTCAGGCCGTGGTGCACCTGTACGAGCATTACGTAACTGATACACATAAGCCAACAATTGAGCCACTACTTTAAATAAGCCTTGAGGTATCTCATCACCAATTTCAGTATGATGATATACCGCCCTTGCTAATCCTGGCGATTGTATCACAGGGATATCATAGTGATTGGCAACTTCACGGATCTTCAACGCAATAAAGTCACCACCCTTCGCAAGTAAAACAGGCGCCACACCACCAGTTTGATCGTACTTTAAGGCCACAGAAAAGTGCGTCGGATTGGTAATAATAACATCTGCATTTGGCACATCGGACATCATTCGATTCATCGCAGCCTGTCGCTGCATTTGACGAATTCGCCCTCGCACCAGAGGATCACCTTCTTGTTGTTTAAATTCGTCTTTGACTTCCTGCTTCGTCATTTTAAGCTTTTCTTTATGAGACCAAACCTGAAAAGGCACATCGATGGCTGCAATTAGCGCCAAAGCAAGAGTCACGAAGATGAAGGACCAGACAACAATATCAACACCATGAGCAATAGCCAACTGGATCGATTGAAACGTCAAGCCTAGCGTTTCTGGCAAAAAATATTTCAAAACCAATGTTGCAACAACGCCAACAAGCGTCACTTTGGCAATAGCCTTAAGCAGCTCAACCAAAGACTGTACTGAAAACATTCGTTTCAGACCCGCTATAGGGCTCATTTTACTGAGCTTAGGCGTCAAGGGCTCCCAAGCAAAATTCAATCCCCCCAAAGCAATACTACCAACAATACCCGCTACAGCCAGAACGGACATAAGCAACACCATAGAATCCATGATCGTTACGATCGAGACATAAAGATGAAAAACCATACGACTAAGGTCAAATATATCCGATCGATCAACAGCAAAATTAAAATCGAACAAAACCGCCAAATCACGCGCCAATAAGGTTCCAGTTCCATATAACGTAGCCGCCGCGACAATCAGCAACAGCGCAGAACTAAGATCTTTAGATCGAGGTAAATTGCCTTTATTGCGAGCATCTTGGAGTTTCTTACTACTGGCACTTTCGGTTTTTTCACTACCGTCTTCATTCTCAGCCATTTAAATGAATCCCCCACGTAACCTTCATCCAGTCAATAATTTCCCCAAAGAATAGCAAATAGATATTCAAGAAATCATCCAACATAATCCAGAAAAAAAACAAAGAGAATAACATTATAATGGGAAAGCCAAGCGCAAACACATTTAACTGAGGTGACGCTTTAGCAACCACACCAAAAGATAAATTAATGACCAGCACAGCAATGGCCAAAGGCAATACGATCAGCAAAGCCTTTTCAAACATCCACCCCCCCAACAACACCAACTGCCAATAGCGCTGACTAGAAAAACCGCTGCCAATGGGCCAATAGTTAAAACTTTCAGCCAAATACTCAATCATCACTAGATGACCATTGGTCCCCAAAAAGGCCAACGCCACCATAGAAAGGTAATATTGACCAAGTGTTGCTACAGAAATCCCATTTGCAGGGTCATTAGACATGGCAAAACCAAGTCCTGCCACCATCGCAGCCAACTGCCCTGCAAGTGAAAATAGCTGAAACAATATAGTGATAACAAAACCAAGCACAAAACCAATAATCAATTGCTCGGCAATAAGAACAATATAGGCTGGAGAAATGGGATCGTAATTAGGAACATCAATAACAGGTGTAATAATAATGGCAACAAGGAAGGAAAAAGCAATGCGTAATCGCGGACTAACCAACCGACTACCAAACAAAGGCAGTGCCATAAAAAAAGCACCAATACGAAAAAAAGGCAAAAGAAAACTGATCGTTAGATTTAAAAGTTGATCAGGATTAATTTCTAGCATTAGCCTATTATCATAGGAATATTAACAAATAAATTGATCGTGAAATCCATTAACTTCATTAAAATCCACGGACCCAGCTGCATAATAACTAAAATAGTAACAATCAACCTAGGCAAAAAAGACAGCGTTTGTTCGTTAATTTGTGTCGCAGCTTGAAACACACTAACAATTAAACCCACTATTAAACTTGGCACCATCACAACACCAACGATCAGAACAATTAAGTAAAAACCCTGCCCGTATAAGCTTAATACCACTTGAGGATCCATAATTAAATCCCGAAACTCGCGGCCAATGTGCCCATAATCATAGACCAACCATCAACCATTACAAAAAGCATAATTTTAAAAGGTAACGAAATAATAATTGGTGACAGCATCATCATCCCCATCGCCATCAAAACACTGGCCACAACCATGTCGACAATTAAAAAAGGAATAAAGATCATAAAACCAATTTGAAAAGCCGTTTTCAGCTCACTCGTTACAAACGCAGGCATCAGAATCGTAAAAGGAAGTGTTTCCATAGATTGAATCGTCCCTTCTCGACCCGCCAACTTAACAAAAAGAGCGATATCATCTTCTCTCGTCTGCGCCAACATAAAATCTCTGACAGGCACAGATGCCGCTTCAACAGCTTGAATAGATGTCATTTCTTCTTTTAAGTATGGCTGTAGAGCAACTTCATTAACCCGATCTAAAGTTGGCGTCATAATAAACAAGGTCAAAAACAAGGCCATGCCAATCATTATCTGGTTAGAAGGTGTTTGCTGCAATCCGATTGCTTGGCGCAAAATTGCCAACACGATAATAATCCGAGTGAAAGCCGTCATCATCATTAAAGCCGCTGGCAATAGTGTCAGCGCCGTCATGATAAAGAGAATCTGCAACGACACAGTATAATCTTGGCTACCGTCGGCATTTGTCACTACTTTGACTGCAGGCAAACCAACTTCTGCCCAAGAAATAGCAGGACTAATCAACACCAGCAAAAGAAAAAAGCGAATCACACCGTATCCCCATTACTCTTATTATCACTGGAATTTTCTCGATCCACTTCCTCCATCATAGAAGCAAATGACTTCGACTTAGCTGGAAAGCTTCTCAAATGGGAAATAGTGTGTGATGTCACACCAATAAGCAGACGCTCCCCCTCCACCTCAATAAGCATGAGTTTCTCTTTTGCACCCAAAGACTGAACATTGACAATATTAATATCCGACTGACCTAACTTCATTTGAGCAAACTGAAAACGCTTCATTAACCAAAGACAGGCTGGAATAAAGGCAATAACAAAAATCAGAGAAAAAACCACCTTCCAAATAGAAGATGTCACAGACATTTCTTGTACGCCGACAGCGTGCAAATGGGGAACGGCCATGCAAAGCATGGCCGTAATAATATATTTATTGAAAAAAGAAAAAATCAATTGGCACTACTTCAGTCGTCTAATACGCTCACTAGGACTTACAACATCCGTCAAACGGATACCATACTTATCATTAACCACAACCACCTCACCGTGCGCTATCAATGTACCGTTTACCAATACATCGAGCGGTTCACCAGCAAAGCGATCAAGTTCAACAACAGAACCCTGTGTCAGCTGCATTAAGTTTCGAATTGCTATTTCCGTGTTGCCTAATTCCATAGAAAGGACAACTGGAATATCCATAATCAAATCAAGATCGGAACCAACGCCGCCAGCAGGAACGGACGGGGTCGTAAGCGTTTCAAGCTTCACAGGTTTGACTTCCTGCTCCGTCATTGCTGCTGCCCATTCGTCTTCTAGCCCTTCGCCCTCTTCAGCGCCGCCAGCTTCAGTCATTGCTGCCGCCCACTCATCCGCTAAATCTTCATCCATTCCTTCTGCATCGGGATTTTGCTCTTCTGCCATGTTATTTCGTCACCTTCGTCTTAAAACTTTCTTCCATTTGCACAGAATAGTGCTCATTTGTCATGCCCAGCTTACCTTTAAAAGTTGGAACATTATTTGCCCTAACAGTAACGAACTCTGGCATTTCAATTGGGATAACATCACCCACTTTAAACTTTAACACTTCGCCCAAAGAAATTTTTCGATTCGCTACATTCACCGTTAAATTTACATCAATATCTTTTACATCTTGCTCAAGAGACTTACCCCAACGATCATCTTTTTCATCAACATCACTCTGCACACCAGCATCGAGCAATTCACGTACAGGCTCAATCATAGAGTAAGGTAGAGTAATATGAAGCTCCCCGCCACCACCATCCAATTCAATATGAAAAGTAGACACGACGACAACCTCACTCGGACTAACTATATTCGCCATAGCAGGGTTAACTTCTGAGCTAATGTATTCTAATTCTAACTTTAATACGGGTGCCCAAGCCTCAGTCAAATCAACAAAGACTTGCTCTAACATCAGCTGAACGATACGAATTTCAGTCGGTGTGAATTCTCGACCTTCAATTTTAGCGTGACGACCGTCACCACCAAAAAAGTTATCAACCAGTTTAAAAACTAACTTTGCATCCAGAATAAAGAGAGCGGTACTTCTTAACGGTCTGAATTTAACTAAATTCAAACTGGTTGGGACATAAAGCGTATGAACATACTCACCAAACTTCATCACTTGAAGCCCGCCAGAAGAAACATCTGCCGTCCGCCGAAGCATGTTAAATAAACTAATTCGCGTATACCGAGCAAATCGTTCGTTTATCATCTCCAAGGTGGGCATTCGCCCACGCACAATACGTTCTTGGCTAGTGATGTCATAAGATGCCACACCATTGGCATCTCGGTTGTCTACTTCAGCAGGTTTTTCATCGGCACCATGCAGGAGCGCATCTATCTCGTCCTGCGATAACAGATCTTGAGCTGACATAAAATTACTGCATCACAAAGTTAGTAAATAGCACACCATCAATACCACCTTGACCAGTTTCCTGCTCAAGAATGCCATTGATTGCACCAAGAGCGGCTTTTTTAAGAGCCACTTTCCCTTCAGCTGTTTGCAATTCATCAAATGACTGACTTGAAAAAAGCAATACAAGACTATTTCGAATTAAAGGCATGTGAAGTGTTACTGCATTAATTTGATCCGTATTTTTAGATTTGACCGACATATTAAGCTGTACATAACGCTGTTTACCACCAACCATTAAATCAATCGTAAACGCAGGATCTAACGCCAAATAAACGGATGGCTCGTTAGCCAATGCAGCTTCTGTGGAGTCGCTATCACTTCCCCCGCTGAACAAGAAAAAATAAGCCGCTGCACCACCGCCACCTAACAATACCAAAAGAAGAACACCAATAATAATAAGCTTTTTCTTACTACCAGGTTTCCCGCCTTCTGTACCGATATCCAAACCATCTTCTTCAGCCATACTATCAAACCTTTAGATACACAAAAACTTTCTACACAGCGTTTATAACACGCTTACACACTATCGGCCTTCTATTCTACAAAGAATCAAACATAGCACCATCAATTTTTCGTCAGTTTAAGCATAGTAATCAACACCGGACGCAGAAACATACGATAAGTTATTGGCAATCAATTCATCATCACTGTCTACAATGTCGTTTTGATTCGTCGAATTATTTCGATCGTTGCCTCTATCTTGCGCGTTAGAGGTATCTTGCTGTGAAACATCAACATCCGCTCGACTTAGATCCATCCCTTGCTGAGCCAACATCTCTCTCAACCGTCCCATTTGCCCTTCCAATAAATCTCGTGCTTGTGGTGTCGCAGCAACAAAGCTTACTTGTGTATTCGAGTCACTATCTACTGACACCTTAACCGTTAAACTACCTAATTCTGGTGGATCCAAGCGAATGTGCGCTGTATGGCCACCATCCCGCGCAACCCAAGCCACTTTTTGACTCATTTCACTCGCCCATCCAGGATGACTAGGCGGCAAGTTCATTGCCAGATTAGCTTGAGCATTGGGAACAGGATTATTGGAAACAGCGGCCGCTATGCCGGCAGAGCGATTAACATTATTTTGGAGAGAACTGCTTAAGCCACCACCAACATCACTCGTAGTGCCATCAATTTGAGCTGACATCCGACCAAGCATAATCTCTTGTTCTTTCTTGCGTAACTCAATGGGTTCATTAATCAAAACGCCATCCTCTCCTAACAAAGAGTCAGCAATATCCATGTTCATTTCGCTCGAGCCTGAGGCAACAAGAGCGCTCTCCGACAAAATTAATGGCGTCACATCGGAACGGCCGTTTTTATTAATAGCTCCAGCAACACCAGCAGCCACTGTTGTTACTTTAGCTGCATCAAGCGCAACACCCTCACTCGTCATTGCTTTAGCGCCTGATGATGCCATTTGAGACATAACCCAAGATAACTCCCCTTCACCATGAGCGTCTAGCAATTCAACAGACCCAGAATCCGACTCAGAAAGCATTTTAGACTTAGGCAATAAATCAACCTTACTTACCTCATTAGTCGAACTCCGCTTTATCGCATCAAGCCCTGCGGCACCAACACTGGCGATAGGGACCATAGCGCCCTCTGGCGCCTCTGATTCCACCATACTCTCAACAAGCTCGGAAGGCATAACATCACCCGACTGCCTTCCCTGAGACACAGAAGCAGCAGCAGAAGCAGTATTTTCTGCACTTTTAAGATCAGGAGAAACAGCAACGGATAAAAGCTCAGGGTCTTCTTCAACAAGTACAGCAGACACACCATTAGAAGGTGCTTTTCCGCCATCCTCCTGCAAAATCTTGCCGCTACTTTCTACCGAATCTGTCGCCGTAGCAACCACATTCGAGGCAGAATCAGAAAGCTCACCCCCTTTAGCCTCATTATTAGTCGGTACATCACTACTATCAGATGTTTTTACAGTAGAAGATGAATTGGTAGATGAAGAGGCCGACGAAGCAGTAGAAGCAGATGATTCATCCGCAGTCGATGTCTTACTGGGACTAAGCGCTTCTTTAGCCTTATTGAAATCATTTGCGAAAGCCTCCCCATTAGTAGAAGGGGTTTTCACTAAAGATGATTTTTTAGGCGATGTACCTGAAGATAAAGGCAATACTGTATTTGAATCTGTGCGCATAATTTCCTCCAACGATAGAGAAAGCTATGCAATAGCAAGGCCAATTTAACTGTATTGGCCGACACGCCAGTGATAATGCGCCTTCACCGCACTACCGTTCTTGGAAAACTCCAACTTATCACAAAGCTGATTCAGCAAAGCCAAGCCTCGATTATAAAGTAATGCCGTATTGGAGATATCATAGTTGATGCTCTTATAATCAAATCCCGCACCACTGTCTTCAACATACAACTCAATCACCCTGTCGTTATTGTCTGACGTTACCTTAACAGAAATTTTAACATATCCGCTGTTTAGACCTGCCAAACGACGCTCACGCTCTTCATAGTAATGAGAAAAGCCTTCATTGGATTTTTTCTTATCCGAGCTCAACTCCAAAACGCCATGTTCAAGCGCATTCGAATACAGCTCCGACAAAATCATAAAGATCTGACTGGAAAAACTGCTCAACCCTGGCACGGTTGTAAGTATTTGCAACACATACGGAAGGGGGTCTGTATTACGAAGTGAATCTGCGTTCAAAATATACTCAAACGAAAAATCAGCAGGCGCTTCGTCATGTCCTCTCGAAATATCATGCCCAGACGAATCTATGCCTATATTGGTATCCAACCGAACACTAAGACATGAGATATCATCATGAGGGTTGTCTAAAACACCCTCTTGTTTTAAGCGCTCAGTCAACCAATCCAACGATCGATCAGACTCAACTTCACCCCGATAAAGCGGACTAAGAACAGAATGGCAAAACATTTGTCCAGATAAATCCAAAGCCTCATAAATACCATCAGAAAATGCCATCAACCTATCCCCAGGAACAAAAGACATAGGGTCAATCTGGCACTCAAAAACATCTGGCGGAAGCACACCCAAAGGCAGATTTTTAGAAGTTAGTCTAATCGGCTTATCGGCGGCTTGTGAAAAAAACAATAAATCAGGCAACCCACCATTCCAAACTTCAATGCTTTTATTATTCACTTTGACATCAATAAAAGCGGCACTACAAAACATATTTGCCGGTAAAACCCCTTTCAGGCGCGCATTTATCTCTGGGATAATTTGACGCATCAAAAAACCTTTTTTTGTCCAATCAAAAAAGATATCCGCAAGCGGTAACGCTCCAATAGCAGCAGAAAGGCCATGCCCAGTAAAATCCCCTAATAATATATGCATCCCACCATTTGGCTTATAAGCGGCTAAAATGACATCACCATTAAACGTATGGGTACCATAATGAAGGGTAGAGAGTGCAGGATCCTCCAGACAATTTGAGTGTGTTATATTTTCATAAACAACCTTGGCAACATCCTGCTCATGAAGCAATTTTTCATTATATAAAGCCATTGCATCACGCTGATCTTCAAGTGTTTTTTGCATAACCAACAATTTAACAATGGCATTTAATTTCGCAGTAATAAGCGCAGGACTATAGGGTTTAGATATAAAATCCGTGCCGCCGATTCGTAGGCAGTTAGATAAAGCAATGGGGTCAACAACACCAGAAAGGAAAACAATGGGAACAAATAAACTACCAGCAAGACGCTGGATTTCTAACGCCGCTTCCCAACCATCTTTGCGCGGCATCTTTATATCTAAGCAAACCAATTGGATAAGTTGAGGGTCGAATTTATCAATGGCATCTTGCCCATCAACAGCCGATATAACGTTATGTCCAAATTGACTCAAAATCGTATGAAGTAAAATACGGTCAGAAGGGTTATCATCTGCAATTAATATGGTTAGAACTCGCTCCATTATCGACTACTCAGTGATGTCAAAAAGCCGATGGAAATTCGCAATTTTAAGGGTATCAATAACCACACCATTCACATGAACCAAACGAATCATAGCCTTCTCTCCACCAGCATAATCTCTCAGTAACAGCAGCATGCCAAGAGCAGAACTATCTAAGTATGTCACTTCAGCCAAGTTAACTTCATAAGATTTTACCGCATCAAACGCAGTAAAAGCCTCTTTAAACATTTTGTGACAGCTGTAATCAAAACGACCTTTTATTTTGATTGTAAGGCACTCTGTTTTTTTATCAAAAAAACGTTCAACCACAGCTTGCTCCTCGAATCTGAATGGCAAGCCTTAAAACTCATCCCACTCATCATTAGATTCTTCTATAGATACGTCATAAATCGTATCTTCTGAAATACTTGATGCCGTTTTCGTCATCAACCCATGAATTTGATCAATCATCTCATTGATAGACTCTCTTGCTCTATTCAAACGAGCCACACCAACACTACGATCCGACTCAAGCAGTGACAGGGTTGAAGCCGCCATAGACTTCATGCCTTCTATTTGATCTTGGACCTTACTAATATCATGCTCCACATCGATAGCGAAACGGTGACGGACTTTTTCACTTTCACCCTCTGTCGCGGCAAGACTAGACAACACTCCAGCCCTAACCTCGTTAAGGCAACGATCGACATCGCTCAACAAAAACACATCAGAGGATAAGTCCTTCTCAACCAACGCTAAACGCTGCAAAACAAGTTCATACCCTAAAACTAATGAGTCTCGGACTTGTTCAGACAGCCAAGCCACATTATTAAGTTCACCCTGAAACCCTTCAAATGGTGCCTCACTAACAACAATACCTTTTTCTAATGGCTCATTGTGATCTGTTTTTTCGTCAATTAGGGATGCTATTTGTTGTAGTTTAGTAATTTTTTCAACGTTATTTGTTCGCTCACAAACAAGGTTCAGAGAGTCGAAGAGCATCACTACGTTTCGACGCACTACCTCTAATGATTTAGCAAAACCCATATAGGGAGAGTCTTGCCTTAATATTCTAATCGATGAATTCCAAACATCTTTTTCCATCAATTTCAGACTGTGATGTAAAACATCAAATTCTGCCATTTCAGATTTTGATTGGATGCAAATAATACTCTGGAAACTATCAGACTCCACATCCGAACCAGAAACAAAACGATCAACGCTCAGCCAGAAGATGCCATCAGATAAATCCAACTTCAAATCCTGATCTAACAATAAAATAGAATCAGCAACGCGCTCACCAATTGGATCCTCTAAACCAGAATCGATACCAAACAGAGACTCAAATACAGATGTATTTCTAAACCAAAGCCTTTCAGCACCTGCACTTAACCATACAATATCCCCTTCTTTATTCGTTACAAAAAAAGGTTCATTCACTTTAGATAAGGCCTTCTCAATCAAGTTAAGGTTCTCGCCTTGTTGATCAAGATCGAAATTTCTTGAGGCTAATTCACTATCAACCAAATGACTCAGATCAGTAAATTCATCCACCACATTTCGTGGTGCGAGTATCGAGACATGGCCATGCTTATGGCGATCTAAAATATAATGAAGACTAGAAAAACCAGACCGTAATCGGCGTCCAAAACGAACCGTCAGCATCATGACGATAACCGCAATCAGTAAAAAAATGACCACAGGAACCCACATCAACCTTTCAACAAAAAACTGACGTTCATAATCTAAATCAACGCTCATTTGCAAAAGCGCATCATCAAGCGTTTCTAGAACCTCAAAAGATGAATACACTGCGCCTCGTTCTATTTCCGTCAAAGGCACAGCATCTAGCTCTTTTTGAGAAAGATCACTTAACAAAATAAGCGAGTCCGACACATCCACATCAGACATCACGCCAAAACCATCAAGATGATTTTTTATCAAACGATATTCCCCCACCAGCATCTGATGCAGATAACTTGGGGAAGAAGCCAACACACTATTTTGGCTATAAATTTGCTTATCACCAACCAACAACCATTCCAACCAATGCTTTTCAGCACTATGAACCAACTCCAAAAGCCCACTTAGCTTTTCTTGCTGCGCATGTTGTCGCTCCAAGTTAATAGTCATCAACATGTACATGCCTGAAAAAGCCAATAACAGTATAAACAATAAGGCGAAAACGCCTTTTTGCAGACTATTAATCAGCTCTTTTCTTGGAGCACCAAAAGGTGAATGCTGTGTATTCATAGTCAATAATCACTTTCAAGCTAATGATGAAGATGGCCAAACGCCAGCAACGAAGGATAAATAATTTTTTTTATCAATAACAATAATGTCATCTTGCAAAGAAGAGAAATGACTTACTTCATCGTCATCCCCTATTAGTTTAGAAGGTAAACTAAACTCTCTAACGTATTCTCCACTTGGTAGTGAGGTACGCCAATCGCAAGTAGTAAAAGGCAGTACAACGGATGTTCCCAGACATTCAAGAATGACGGAAAAGGCAGGCGCTTCACGTGGCACACTCAATAACGCATCCAAAAATGTTTTTGAAACAACCTTATCAAAACAATGCCCATCATTAATAATAAATGACGCTGAGCTCTGTTCAGCCCCATCAAAAAAAGTAAACGAAAAAGGCGATTGATAAGACAATAGCGCCGATACTAATTCCGCTTTTACATAAAACATCCTGCCACAGACCCTCCCAAAATAATAACCATTCTTGGAAGGATGTGTTGGTTTATTTTCTTCTAAACAGCCATATACCACAGAAGGTTTGCCTACATTTAACAGGCAAGGCTCTAACAAAGGTAAATTTTGCGGATTAAGCCAAATATTTTTCACCCAAGAATGAGGGGCCTGCATTCGGGAACAAATACCTTCTATTTCATGAAGGTTGGAATAAGGTACTGCAAAATATAACTGACCCTGTTTGACCACCAACACTTGCGCAACAAACTTGGGTAAAAGGCAGTAAGCCGTATCGTTTGACAATAAAAAAGGCATATCCAAGACTACTTGGGCTTTGCCCCCTCCTTCAACACCAAGCCATATGTCACTACCAAGAACAAATAAGTCTTTTTCAGAAACAGTATAAACCCCAAGACACTCAGCTTTATCAAAAACAAACCGCCCAAAACTGGTATCAATTTCATACAAAAAATAGGATAAAAAATCGCGCCCTAAACACCCCTGATACGATAGCTTTTGACCATTCTCCCTGATCGATTCACTACCAACATAAACCGATCCGCCATGCCGCACCGGAAAATAAGCAACGTCTGCATCAAGCTCAAATGATATGACATTCTGTGACGCTGGAACAAAACGGTCTCGCTGCTCCACGTTGAATAAATCCGCTGGAAAAAGCGATCCAAACAATTGATAAAATACTGCTTTAAGACGACCTTCAGACAAGCCCAAAAGACGATAGCGATAATCTCGTTTTATAGACACATTTTGAAAGAGGGGGAGATAATTAAGTTTACACAGCTCTTTTAAAGAGTCTTCTTCATTATTGTCAAAGACTTGCTGCCACTGAAGCAACGGAAACCTAGCTTGTAACCATGAAAGAGACTGAACACTAGCAAGCAAAAAGTGCCCCTCTAAAGAAGCCCCCTTTATTGCATCCAGATGAAACGACACACGTCCAGATGAAGAAAGCGCTTCCAAATACACATCTACGCTAATTGAGTCCGTCGAGGCAGGCACCTCCACTAATCGGGCTTCATAATCCACATACATTGGTGAGCGTGTTTTCTCACTAGACAAGGATAAAATAGTAACCCAACAGGAACGTTCAAGAGACAAAAGGTGATCTAATTGTAATGAGCGGTCTGAGCCAAATTGACTTCCAATCGCAACTTGAAAAAGCGCGTCTGCAGCAGAAGAAAACGCGTTATGACAGTACTCAGAATAAGGGGAGCCTGACGCCAAAAGCCCATTAACCGCATCAAGAAAAGAAGAAAGCCTATGATAATAAGCGTTATTAGAGATATTTAAATGCGTGATTTTTTGCATTGAAAGCAGGGCGAGACGTAGTTTTTCTAAACCAATCTGAGGGGAATAAGCATAATCACGCAGTGCTATTTCTGCCTGAGAAACAGACAAAGATAAATCGATCAGTCTATTATCCAGTCGTACCATATTTCATCCTAACAATAAGCTAAGTTGCTGCATAAAATATGCCTCTAAACGCTATCGCATATTGTCCAAAAAACGACGCATCGCAAATTCATCACTTTGACGTTGCTCTTGCTTTTCTTCAATAACCAACTCTGCTTTGTGATTTTTCTCTTTCAACCAATCCATACTTTTGGTTTTCGACCGGGCTTGCAACCAGCGACGCATACTCATATCCGCTTGCTGCTCAGATCGCCCAACAGCGGATTCCTGCTGAACAATCGCCTGTCGAACTCGATCAACAAAGTGCTGATAATTCGTTGTCAGGTAAGCACTCAAACCGAGAAGGTTTCGCTCTGACTCATACTGGCCTGCGTACTCTCGCAATTCGCTCAATTTTTGCAGGTCGTATTGCACTTTTGCTTTATCACGAGCCAACTGCTGGGCAGCCGAGTCCTCTTTGCCTTTAGCAAGATTGACTAATATCTGCATTCGTCGTGATTTTTTCATGCCTAACCCATTTGAAAATTAGCTAGATAATAGGCTTTTTTACAAGCTATCGTCTACTGCCCTTTTGTCATTGCCGCAACCAAGGCTTCTAAGCTCTGATCAATAGTGAAACTCTCAGTAAGAGACTGCTGGAGAAATTTTCGGATTTCAGGCATCTGAATAATGGCCTGATCCAGATCTGGGTCGCTGCCTTTTGCATACGCACCAACCGAAATAAGATCTTGATTCTGCTGAAATTTAGAATAGAGCTGCTTCACTCTCATCGCGCCATACAAATGATCTTCACTTACTATGTGTGGCATGGCCCGAGAGATTGAGGCTTCAATATCAATGGCTGGATAATGCCCTTCTTCTGCTAAACGCCGGGACAAAACAATGTGACCATCAAGAATCGCCCTAGAGGCATCCGCAATTGGGTCTTGCTGATCATCACCTTCGGTTAATACCGTATAAAACGCCGTTACCGAACCACTGCCTTCACAGCCGTTACCGGCACGCTCCACTAGCTGAGGAAGTTTTGAAAACACAGAAGGTGGATAACCTTTTGTGGCTGGAGGCTCACCTACCGACAAAGCTATTTCGCGTTGTGCTTGAGCGTAGCGAGTAAGAGAGTCCATTAGCAACAATACATTCTTACCTTGATCACGATAATACTCTGCAATACGTGTTGCCAACATAGCGGCGCGTAAGCGCATCAATGCAGAATCGTCAGCGGGGGAAGCAACAACAACAGAACGAGCAAGACCTTCTTCGCCCAGTATTTGATCAATAAATTCTTTTACTTCTCGACCACGCTCACCAATTAACCCAACGACGGTAATATCCGCTTCGGTAAATTTAGTCATCATGCCAAGCAACATACTTTTACCCACGCCACTACCGGCAAAAAGACCTAATCGCTGGCCCTTTCCGACGGTTAATAAACTATTAATAGCTTTGATGCCAACATCCAACGGTTCACTAATTGGCTTACGCTGTAAAGGGTTAATGACATCGCCATGAAGCGTCACTGAGTCCTTAGTTTTAATCGGCCCTTTACCATCCAGAGGCTTACCCAATCCATTCACTACTCGGCCAAGCAACTCATCGCCAACAGGCATTTTACTGTCTCCCAGTAATGGACGAACTCTCGCCCCAGGAGAAATACCTTCAATCGCTTCGGTAGGCATGAGATAGGTTAAATCGCCAGTAAAACCTACTACTTCGGACTCAACCCAACGGTCTTTTCGAACCTGAACAGAACAACGGTCACCTAATGCAACAACGCACCCTACCGCCTCCATGGTCAAACCAACCATACGAGTCACCTTACCTTCAAGTTGAGGAGGAAATGAGGTAACAGAGACACCACTAAGTTTACTTAAGCGCTCTTCAATCGTTGGCACAGCAGCTAATCCTGATCTGAAAGAGGGAGATGACTAAGTTCGTTGCAAACCGCTTCTAGCCGCTGCTCAACTCGCCCATCTATATGAAAGGATTTAGAGTCAATGACAAAACCACCACTAATCAGCGTATCATCATTCTCAAGCTGTAAGGTTAATCGCTCTTTAACGCCAAGTTCATCTAAAACAGCAACATCATCAGGATGAAGACGCAGTTTGATACGACCTTCATACTCACCTATTTCATCGAACACCCTAGAAAGCTGCTCTTTTAATACCTGATGCCCATCCTGAGCCATTTTTGAAAGACATACATTTTCGATGATTCTCGTCATAGACTGATACAAAATACTTTCAGCAGCGGCCCGACTTTCTTCCAAAGGCAGAGTCATTTCTTTGACTACATTCACCAACAAAGCTTCAAGCGTTTCTAACTGAATTTGAGCGTCGGCTCGAGCCTGCGCCTTTCCTTCCTCAACGCCCAACAGATGTCCTTCTTCGTGACCTTTCTCGAAGCCATCCACTTCGCCTTTCGCGAAGCCATCCGAATGCCCTTTTTTATGGCCGTCTTCTTCACCCTGAATAAATCCCTCATCATAGGCAGCAGAGCGAATTTCTTCTAATTGAGAAGCGGTTAGAGGTTCATAGACTAGCGTGTCTTGATCCACTTCTTCGGTAGTAACAACCGTCTCTTTCTGTACAAGAATGGCTGGACCAGAGTGATCTTTTCGTGGTTTATTATCTTCTAGATGAGGAAGTTCCCAGCGTTCATAAGCCGTTAACTTACGTTCGTCTTTATCTTTTTTCTGATCAGACATACTCTAATTAGACCATCTGCTCACCGCTGCCGCCGAGAACAATTTCCCCATTATCAGCAAGGCGTCTGGCAACAGCCAGTATTTCTTTTTGCGCAACTTCCACTTCGCTTACACGAACAGGTCCTTTTGCCTCTAAGTCATCTTTGAGCATATCGGCGGCGCGAGATGACATATTCTTAAAGATTTTTTCCTGCATGTCCGGATCAGCGCCTTTTAATGCAAGAATTAAGGTCTCGGATTCTACTTCACGAAGAATAACCTGAATACCGCGATCATCAACCTCTAATAAGTTATCAAAGACAAACATCAAATCTTGAATCGTGTTTGCCAAGTCTTCATCAACATCACGGATCGACTCCATCAACTCAGATTCCACTGAGCTGTCAATAAAGTTCATAATGTTGGCTGCGGTACGTATACCACCAATCGTCGTTGATTGAGTAGACTGGTTACCAGAGAATTGACGCTCTAATATATTATTCAACTCTAGCAATGCCGCAGGTTGAACCGTTTCTAATGCAGCCACTCGTAACACGATATCCAAGCGGACTCGTTCGTCGAAGTTGGCCAAAATATCAGCGGCCTGATCTGGATCAAGGTAAGAAATAACGATGGCTTGAATTTGAGGATGCTCATAGCGAATAACATCGGCAACCGCTCGTGATTCCATCCACTTAAGCGTATCCAAACCTGTGGTATTTCCTCCAAGTAGAATTCGGTCAATCAAGCTTCCGGCTTTCTCTTCGCCCAGCGCTTCTCTTAGCATATTACGAATATAGCCATCAGCGCCTAATCCTAAACCAGTCTGATCTCCAACCAACACCAAAAAGTCATCAAGCACTTTTTCGACTTGATGACGCTGGACATTGGCTAACTGAGCCATTGTAGAACCAATCCGCTGAACCTCTTTCGGCCCCATATGCTTAAGAATTTGGGCGGCATCTGATTCACCTAACGACATAAGAAGCACTGCTGCCTTCTCAACCGAACTCAATTCTGAACCTTGGCCTAGATCACTCATTTATTTTTCCATCACCCATTGTTTAACCACTTGAGCAACACGCTCTGGCTCTTCTGCAATTAGACCGCGAATCGCATTTAATTGACGATCAATTTTCTCAGGAGAACCAGGCACTAATATATCTTCAGCACTGACAAGTGATACTTGATCATCTGAAATCTCATCCGTTTCATCCGAGAATATAGCGGCCTCTGTATCATCAGCAACCGCAATTTTATTCTGCTCACTAAGTGCTTTCAAAATTGGACGAACAACAACTAACAACAAGATGAGTACAAATATCCCCACTAACGTTGGCTGTAACAGACTCAAGAACCACATCTGCTTATAAAACGGAATTTCAGCCACAGCTTCTACTGGATCTGGTATAGCAAAGGGTGAATTAATAACACTGACACTGTCACCACGTGATGGATCATAACCAACGGCATCACGGACCAATAACGTTAAACGCCCCAGTTCATCATCATTCCAAGGCGTACGTATAATCGCAGAAGTATCAGGATTAAGACTCACCAAGTCATCAACCACAACCGCTACAGATAAACGCCTTACCATCCCCTGTTGTCGTTTGGTATAACTAATACTTCGATCCAGCTCAAAGTTACGTGTTGTTTCTTCACGAGACTGACCATTTTTCGAACCGGAACCACCTATCGGAGCGCCATTTTCATCCACGGCTTCTGGTATGGTGACCGCGCCTGGTGGCTGATTTGTAAGTGCTCCTGGAATACCACTAGCAGTGGCTCCAGCCCCTCTATTTTCTTTTAATGTTTGTTCGCTGCGTAACGCCAATAAATCTGGATTAAACTGCTCAGCGGTTTTTTCGATTGCCGTAAAATCAACATCCGCTGATACCTCTGCTTTAAAACGCCCTTGCCCAACCACTGGGCCAAGAATGCTATTCACTCTCTGCAACAGAACTTCTTCTACTTTACGGGCATAATCAAATTGCTTCCCAGCCACAGACAACTCAGAATCCGAGTCTTTTTCTGTCAATAAAGTGCCTCGTTGATCAACAACAGTGACGTCTTTATCACTTAACTGAGAAATACTAGAAGCAACTAAGTTAACAATCGCCTCAACTTGACTCTTATCCAAACGCCGCCCGGGGTAAAGCTCTAAAAATACAGATGCAGAAGGCTTTCGAGTATCGCGGACAAAAACAGATTCTTTTGGTATCGCCAAATGGATTCGAGCGCTTTTAATACTTTGTAAACTGGAGATAGTTCGACTTAACTCACCCTCAAGACCTCGTCGATAACGTGTTGTTTCAACAAATTGAGAGGTACCAAGACCTTGCTCTTGGTCCATTATTTCCATGCCAACAATATTGTCGGAAACAATGCCTGAGCCCGCCAACTTAAGACGAGCTTGATGATAGTAATCAGACTCCACAAGCAAAGCGCCTGTGTTTTGATCTAATTTAAAAGGAATGTTGTTAACGCTAAGAATTTCTACTATTTGATCAGCATTGTAGTCAGTAATACTGCTTAATACAGGTTTGTAGTCTGGGCCATTACTCCATAACACAGCCGCCAACCCGATTGCGATGGATGCAGCCAAACCAACCATTAACGCAAGCTGACGAATCACCGTCAACTTGTTAAAGCCGGTAACTAACTCTAGATAGAGCTTTTGCTCCGATTGTTCTGCAGGGACATTATCCATTAAAAAGCGCCAAGCGGTTTATTATGCCTAAATCGGCATATTCATGATTTTTTCATACGCGTCTACAAGTTTATTACGCACCTGAGTCATTGCTTCGAATGACACACTCGATTTTTGTAAACCAATCATAACTTGAGGTAAATCAACCCCTTCGTCACCGCGTTCGTAAGATTGGGCTAACTGTGTTGCGTCTTTTTGTAAGGTGTTTACATTATTGACCGCATTTTTCAACATTTCTGCAAAATCGGCACGTTCAACACCTTGAACCCCGCCACCTTCGCCGCCTATTTTTTCGACACTAGGCACAGGTGAACTAGGCGCTCTAACCTGCGACTGCATATCCCTCATTTGGGATAACACTTGATTAATGTCTGGTCGACCAGAAATCATCTTACTCACCTAAAAAAACACATAAACACAGCTTAGCATAAAGCCAATTAAAACAAGATACAAAAATCAATCGACGTCTATACCACTTTCTCGCATTTTGGCGATTTTATAGCGTAAAGTTCTAGGACTTATCCCCAGTTTATCGGCAACAGCCTTGCGCTTACCATTTGCATCGACTAATGCTTGAGCAATAATGCGAAACTCATGCTGCTGCACCCCTTTACCAAGAATGGAAGCGGCACTATCTTCCTCTTCTGTTATGTCACTTACGGTAGGCGTCAAACTCATCATATCGAACGCTATATGATCTTCGTTGATTTGTGCATTAGGACTTAAAATCAACGCGCGTTGAATAACATTATCAAGCTCACGAACATTACCAGGCCAAGGATGAGACTCTAATTTACTTTGAGCAGATGGTTTTAAGAGAGCACCAGAAATACGCATTTTTTCAGCGTGCTTCACAAGTAAATGATGAGCAATAGGAAGAATATCCCCTTTACGCTCACGGATTGGCACCCAACGTAATGGAAAAACATTCAACCGATAGTATAAATCTTCTCGAAAACCGCCTTCACGAACATAATCCGCAAGATCACGGTTCGTGGTTGCAATAACGCGAACGTCTAACGGAATAGATTTTTTCCCACCAAGACGCTCTACCTCTTGCTCTTGCAATACACGTAGTAATTTTGCCTGTAAACTAACATCCATTTCAGTTATTTCATCAAGCAGTAAAGTGCCACCATTCGCCTGTTCGAACTTACCTGCCTGCGAAGAAACCGCTCCCGTATACGCCCCTTTTTCATAACCAAAAAGTATCGCTTCTAGCATATTTTCAGGAATCGCAGCACAGTTGATTGCTACAAAAGGCGCATTGGGGCGGCTTGAGTGCTGATGAATATAGTGAGCAAGTACTTCTTTACCAGTACCACTCTCGCCGCAAATCAAGACAGTTGAATCAGTTACAGCAACACGCTTTGCCAACTCCAATAACGCGATACTCGAAGGGTCTTTCGCAATCGGTTGTGGATTTAATGAAGGAGCCGCCTTTACAGTATATTTTGCAATGGCATTCAATAGCTCTTCTTCTTGAAAAGGCTTAAGTAAATAGTCAACCGCGCCATCACGCATGGCCTCTACCGCATGGGCAATATCACCGTAAGCCGTCATTAGCATAATAGGCAGTTCAGGGTAGGTATCGATAACATGGTGCAACAACCCATAACCATCCATTCCTGGAAGATTCACATCTGACACCACCATATCAAACTGGCCATGTTTCAAGGCAATTACTGCCTCTTCTGCGCTATAAACTATTTTACACTGGTAACTTGCTAACATTAGAGTGTCTTCTAACGCTTCCGCAAGACCCTTGTCATCCTCAACTATCAATAACTTAACATCGGACATTTCATACCCTTACAAGAGGAAGTGTCATACTGGCAGTTGTACCAACACCCTCTATACTGTCTATTTCAAATTTTCCATGATGAGCTCTTGCAATAGCTTTAACAACCATCAAGCCCAACCCAGTTCCATGTTGTTTCGTTGTTACAAACCCTTCTTGAACATGTTCTAAATGCTCTTTCGACATTCCCAAACCATGGTCTTTAAACGCCAGTGTCACATAGCCGTCACTATTGCGCCAATCAAGTCGAACCACTTCCCCTTCCGACTGCGCATCCACGGCATTATTCAACAGATTCAACAATGCTCCCATTAATGTTTCTTTGTTGCATTGAATGCAATCTGTGGCTAAAAAATCCGCACCCACGGCCTCGAACTGCATGCTTTTTTGCTCACAAATTTCTTCACAGTGATTGGTCAATTCCTTAATAAAAGCACTGACACTGACTATGCCATCCAGCTTTATCTCACTACGAGAAAAAATCAGCATATCACGAATTTGTTTTTCAATATTCGCCAAGCGATCTACTAGTTTATTAGCAAAGGTTTGGCGCATAACAGGGGCCAAATCTGGCTTTTGTAAATGCCCTGCATACAACATGGCTGAAGAAAGCGGTGTTCTAATTTGATGAGCCAATGCCGCCACCATTTTACCCATATTTGATAAGCGCTCATGATGCGTCAGTTTTGTCTGTAACAAATACGCTTCTGTTTGATCAACCAATATAACCAATTGGCCAGGCACATTTCCTAGTGAGGCCGTCTCTACACGCACTCTACGACCCGTCACCATGCTCACATCATGACCATCGTTCTTTTGCGGGCGAAAGCTTAGTGGCACAATTTCCCCCCATGATTGACCAACCAATGGCAAATTAAATAAACGGTCAGCAACAGGATTGGCCATCACCACCAAACCTTCTTCATTTAACAGCAACACACCAACAGGCATAGACTCAAACAATTGCTGAAACTGCAGCACCAATACTCGATTTTTATCCTGCTCTTGACGCTTAGCCTGCTCTGATTTTTCCAGTTGATCGTATAATCGAACAACTTCCTGCTGAAGGTCTAAGTAAGACTTTGCCAACACATCAGACGACTCAGAGAAAGCCTTAAAAGCGGTTTTCAACTCCGCTATTTCTTCATCTTTTGTCACTAAAACTCCGATTTATCAATATTATAGCGACGCATTTTTTCAATAAGCGTTGTGCGTTGTATTTGTAGGTTTTGCGCAGCTTTAGACACTACACCTTGAGTAGATACTAAAGCTTGACGAATAAGAAGTGCTTCGAGGTGACGGATATGTAAATTTAAATTCACACCCGATGCCTGAGGAAAGGTGTATAAACGCTTAATGTCTTTCAACACAGAAGACAGCGTCTGAGAACGCCAAGGCAAAGGACAAAGCCAAACGTTATAATCTCCCATAATGTCCATAGTATGACTAAGTGAGACAATAGGGATCATTTCATCCAATTCAAAAGACTGAACCGCCTTTCCCAGCACGACAAAATCAGGCAAATGAAACGCGGTCAATGACGTACTGTGTTCTATTCCTATAAAGGTCAAGATGCTGGAAACACTCGAAACCTCTTCGTCATCTAAACCGCACAACCAAGCTTTCACAACACCACCTCAACCTAAAAGGTAAGCAACTCTTACCACACCCTATTATAATGCGTAGTTGCCACTTACTTTCAAGCATTAACGTAGAATTTTATAATGCAGAACTTACAGTGCAGACAATATTGCATCAAACTCTTGTTGTGATTCGCCCTCTTCCTGACACCATGACAAAGCACCCAGCAAAGGCGCTGGTAACATAGAGGCAAGACTGGCAAGGTTCTCTTCATAACACGGCATTCTTTCTGACGTACTATTATTAGCAACCCAACCTGCCAGTGTTAAACCATCTCGTGTAATCGCTTCAGCGGTTAAAATTGCATGATTCAAACACCCCAATTTCATATTGACGACAAGAATAACGGGGAAACCTAACAACTTAGCCACACCGGATAACCATTCTCGATCATTTAACGGCACTCGCCATCCTCCCGCACCTTCCACTAAAACCAGTTCATGAGGCGTTAATAGCGCGCCTTTGATGAATCCTTCCAAGCGAGAAGCAGTGATAAGACGACCCTCTCGCATTGCCGCAATATGAGGCGCGATAGGTTCTTCTAGTACAACAGGATTCACTTGTTCATAAGGCAAACTAACACTACTCGCCTTTTGGATACGCAACGCATCGTCATTACGTAAGCTTCCTTCTACTCGATCGGCACCTGCTGCAATCGGTTTAAGACCAAACGACTTGAAGCCCGCTCGTTTAGCGGCTTCAAGTAAACCCACCGTGACATAAGTTTTACCAACATCAGTATCAATACCGGTTACAAAAAAACGTTTTTTCACACATCACTCCTGAATTAAAATGGGCTTTTGAGCCACAACAAAAGCCACTTGATAGCTCAATGGAATTCCTAAATCACAGCGTTGTTTTTCATACTCATTCAAGAAGTGTTTCCATTTACTCGGCGGCAAGGCATTACTCACGTCAGAAGAAATGAAACTTGCCCCTACTTTTTTCAATGAATAAACAGCACTATCTGGTGAGTCAAACCACATAGATACATCAGAACAATCGGAAGATAAAATATTAAAACGACCCGCTTTAACACAATCGAACAACGACTCAGCGGTCATATACTGATGCACATGCTTTTTATCATCTAACTCTAACCAGGCTTGGCTAATTTCTGGCATAGACCCCTCAAGCAACGTTGAAAAAACCACGTACCCACCAGGCTTAGTAACACGATACAGCTCGTCAAATAAATTTTTCGGCGTTAAACACCACTGAATAGCAAGATTCGAAAAAATCAGATCGAATGACACAGGTTGAAAAGGCAGCTGTTCAGCATCGGCACGAACATAATGGGTATTTTGCAAAGAAGAAAAATGTTCGCGGGCCACCGCCAACATCTGTTGAGACAAATCCAGTGCAACACAACACGTTGGGGATAATTTTTCAGACAAGACTTCCAGCGCTTGACCGGTTCCCGTACCAAGATCAAGAACCGCATTCGCCCTGCTTAACGGCAACATAGCCAAAAGCCGTTCTAAGACTATTTTCTGGAATTCAGCATAAGAATCATAAGAGAGAGAAGCTCGATCAAAACGCTTTGCTAGCTGCCGTTTGTAATCAAGCGCAGAGATATCACGTGTTATTAGCATCGATAAAGTTTTCTATATGACGCACACAAGCCTCTTCCTCTTCAAGAAAAGGTTGATGTG
>CAXBGJ010000017.1:0-30458 GCA_963975045.1 uncultured Marinomonas sp.
TCATAGTAAACGTATCGAGAACTTCTTTTACTTCTTCGGTTGGCGTCCATTCCATGGGTAATAACGGTCGTTTAGAATTCAACTCAGTGAGTAAGAACGCTTGTCGAGACGCTTCGTCCCACTCAGCATAATCGCCCAGTCCGTAAAAACGAGTGATTGCAGACAAGGCATCAATGTGGCGAGATGCGTCTTGACGGACATCCAAGCGAACTAAGGTAGAACCAAACGTTGCAGCACAACGAATAAGATCAAGCAATGAGCCATTAGCGATCACTTTCATGCCACAGTCTAATAAAGACTGATAACACAAAATAAGATCATCAGTGAGCTCTTGAATATCAAGAAAAATAGCCTCATCAGAAATCGGCTTACCGTCTAAACTTGCTTTCGCCCAATTTTTGGTCGCTAACATTTTGTTTTCTAAGTAACGTAATACTTCACGGTACGGTTGAGAGCTGTCACCCACACGTGCACGCAGTGCCGCATTGCATTGCGTCATAGAGAATTCAGAACGCAGTACGTTTAAGTCTTTTATATAGAGGTCTGCGGCCATCCACCGAGCCAGCAACGTCACCTCTTTTGTGACCTTATGAGTCACATTCGGATTACCATCTCGGTCCCCTCCCATCCATGTTGCAAAACGGATAGGAGCCAAATCAAGTGGCAATCGGTCTTCTTTAGAAAATTGAGTAAATTGCTCATCCAGTTGACGGAAAAAACGCGGAACCGCTTGCCATAATGATTGCTCAATAACCGCAAATCCCCACTTCGCTTCATCCACCGGTGTTGGGCGATCTTCTCGAATTTCATCCGTATGCCAAGCCTGAGTGATGATCTCTTTTAAGCGGCGGATGTGTTTAGTTTCTTCTAACGGTAAGATGTTATCTTTGTCTAATGCTTCTAATTCATTGGAAATATTATCGTATTTTCGAATCAGCGAACGGCGCACAACTTCTGTTGGGTGAGCCGTAAGAACCAATTCAATCGATTGAGATTTCAAAGATTCAATCATTTGTTCAGGAGTGAATTTTTGCTTAGAGAGGCGAGTCAATAGCCCCCCAATTGGATTGTGATACACGCCTAAACTCTCGTTGGTACGTCGACGGTGTACACGGTGATATTGCTCAGCAATGTTAGACAGGTTCAAAAACTGGTTAAACGCTCTAGCGACAGGCACAATTTCTTTGTCGTCTAATGCTTCTAATGCTTGAATAAGAGCTGCAGAATCGCCTGATTGGCGTCCGTTTTTCGAAAGTAGTCGGATGTTTTCTACTTTTTCAAGAAAACCTTCCCCTAAGTGGTTACTCATGCTTTCACCGAGACAATCTCCCAGCAATCTAACATTTTCGCGCAATGACGCCTGACTATCACTCACTTCACCCTCCTAAACAGTTCCAATAACGCCTTTAATTAAAGCGTTTTTAACCTATTTTACGATAATCAAGCCTATAAACCTTCGCGTTTAGCTTGCTCCCAATAACGGTCTAATTCCTCTAAAGAACAATCTGTTAGATTTTTATTCTGTACCGACACTAGGCTTTCTACTCGAGAAAAGCGACGGCGAAACTTTATATTTGTTTTATTCAATGCCACATCGGGTGAAACATCAAGATGACGAGCCAAATTACTGACAGCGAACAACACATCACCCATTTCTTCTTCAACATGAAGGTCATTTTTTTCCTTCATTGCCTCTTCAAGTTCGTCTAGTTCTTCTCTTATTTTATCAAAAACTGGGGCAACGTCTGGCCAATCAAATCCGACCTTGGCAACTTTTTTCTGGATTTTCACTGCCTGCATTAAAGCCGGCATAGAAACAGGGACATCAGATAAAATCCCTTCCCTCGATTGACCTTTTTCTTGAGCCTTAATTTGTTGCCATTGCTCTGCTATTTGCTCTTCAGTAAGTAAGCTTGGCTCACCAAAGCGTGCAATGTCACCATCCGGAAAAACATGAGGATGACGACGTAGCATTTTTTCAACAATACCCGTCGCAATATCATCAAAATTAAAATGCTGTTCTTCTTCAGCCATTTGAGCGTAAAAAATCACTTGGAAAAGCAAATCTCCTAACTCTTCTTTTAGATGGTCAAAGTCTTCACGCTCAATTGCGTCTACTACTTCATACGCTTCTTCAAGAGTATATGGCGCAATACTTTTATAGGTTTGTTTTTTATCCCAAGCGCAACCAAATGACTCATCTCTTAGACACGTCATTAGATGACGCAGTTGTTCTATAGCGCTACTCAAAAATCTCTCTCTCTAAATACATTCGATACATTAGGCAGCTGATTAATACGATGTAACAACTTACTCAATACGCTTAACTCACCTACTTCAATCGTAAAACGGATCGTTGCCATATGATTTTCTTTTGCTGATAACGTATTCATAGACAACAAGTTTACTTTTTCATTGGCCAATAGTCCGGTGATATCGTTTAGTAAGCCAGTTCGATCATAAGCTTCCACTTGTATATTTACAGGGTATTGGTTATCAAGCTCCTCACCCCAATTCACATCAACAATGCGTTCTGGTTCATCCAACCCAAGCTGTACAATATTAATACAATCCTGGCGATGTACCGACACACCTCGGCCCTGAGTTATATAACCGACGATATCGTCACCCGGTATTGGTGTACAACACTTAGCCATTTGAGTCAGCAATTTACCCACACCCATGATATGGATGTCATTGTCAGACGATTTATGCCGACTTTTTTTCAAGCGGATCGGACGAGGCGGCGCTATATCGCCATCTATGCTATATAAATCATCAATAACACGTAGTACTCGTGATAACTGAATATCACCAGCACCTAATGCAACAAACACGTCACTCGCACTCGAGAAACTAAAACGAGAAGCAATTTTCTGGAAATCGATTCGACTGTCTTCAATACCCAAACGTTTTAATTGTTTATCTAATAAATGCTTACCCGCGTCTAGATTTTTTTCACGATCTTCTTTTCTGAACCAGTTCTGTATGTTTGCACGAGCACGACTGGTTTGCACATAACCTAACGTAGGGTGCAACCAGTCACGACTTGGCCCACCCTCTTTAGTCGTTAATATTTCAACTTTATCACCGGTTTTCAAGTGCGTCACAAGAGAGATGATTTTGCCGTTTACCTTAGCGCCACGACAGCGATGTCCAATTTCTGTATGCACACGATAAGCAAAATCAACCGGCGTTGCATTGATCGGTAAATCGACGACATGCCCCTCCGGCGTAAACACATAAATACGGTCTTGTTCGATATCGCTACGTACTTGTTCAGATAAAGATTCCAAATCACCTTGAACTTCATGAAAATCTAAAATGGTTCTTAGCCACTGAAGCTTTTCTTCATAACTGGTGCTATTTGAACTTAAATCCGTTCCCTTGTATTTCCAGTGCGCGCAAACACCAAGCTCTGCATCTTCATGCATTTTATGTGTTCGAATTTGGATTTCAAGCGCACGACCTTGCGGACCAATGACCGCCGTGTGCAATGATTGATAGCCATTCGACTTTGGATTACTGATGTAATCATCAAACTCTTGAGGTATTGGACGCCATAAATTGTGTACGACGCCGAGGACGCCATAGCATTCCATCGACTCATCAACCAGAATACGTACCGCACGCACATCGTAGACTTCATCAAAGCCAATATTTTTACGCTTCATTTTGCGCCAAATACTATAGATATGCTTTGCTCTTCCCATTAAATCCGCATGAATATTAATGCTTTTTAAACGCTCGTCTAGCAAGGCAATCACATCGTCAATAAATTGCTGACGATCAAGTCGTTTCTCATCCAGCCAGGTGGCTATTCGTTTATAATCAGAAGGATAAAGATAGCGAAAAGAAAGGTCTTCTAACTCCCATTTGATATGACCGATACCCAAACGATGAGCTAATGGTGCATAAACACTCTGCACTTCCAACGCTACGGTAATGCGACGCTCTTCATCTTGATGTTTGGCTTCTTTAATAGCACAAGCCCGTTCCGCTAATTTAATTAGCACAACACGTACATCATCAATGATAGAGACCAGCATTTTTCGTAAAGACTCAAGCTGATTTTCACTGCTGCCAAGCACTTCAGAGGCGTTATCCGGTGTTAAATTTTTGGACACCTCACCCATCCTGATGACCCCCTCTATAAGCGAGGCAACTTTACGGCCAAACATATCCGTCACTCGAGAAATAGGCAATTGATCTTCTCGAACAGCACGATATAAGGCAGCGGCAACCAATGAGTCTTGATCCGCTCGAAAGCCAGACAAAATTTCAACCATTTCCAGTCCAGCACGAAAAGTACTCGCTTGCGCGCCCCAATAGGACGGTCGGGCGCACTGCAGCTCAGCTTGGCGAGCTAATTCACAAGCCATACGCAAAGGTACTCGCGCACTGTCATCAATTAAATGGGAAAAATGCCCCATCCAACCATCAATATCGACATTACCATCGTCTAATACAGGGTGATCTTTTCTTACCGTTACCATCTATCTGCCCTTCAATTTACTTCTTTTTTTGCAATAACATCATCGTTTCGACATGGGAAGTTTGAGGAAACATATCCATCAGTCCCACACGTAATACACGATATCCTTTTGCGACCAAATATTCGGCGTCCCTCGCTAACGTAGAAGCATTGCAAGAAACATACAATATTTGCTTAGGTCCAATTTTTATTATGGTATCCAGAAACTCAAACGCCCCTGCACGAGGAGGATCAAGCAGTATTTTAGTGATTTTCTGCTTCAGAAACTCATTTGCAACGGGCTGAGTCAAATCGGACGCCACAAATGAAAGATTATCAAAGCCGTTAAGACAAGCGTTTTTCCTCGCTGCCTCAACCATGCTTTCCTGTACTTCTACACCAATAACCGACTGTGCATGTTGTGCCAGTGGCAAAGAAAAATTACCGACGCCACAGAACAAATCCAATATAACATCTTGCTTGTTTGGACTTAACCAGTCCATCGCCTGAGCCACCATTTTTTGATTCATAATGGCATTCACCTGAATAAAATCTTGAGGATGATATTCCAACCTCAACTCACCCAGATCATAATGACGCATACTTTCAGACGGCACTTCTGCTTTGCTCGCTTTTGGTGCTTGCCAATACAGCGATATTTGCTCTTTATTCGCCCAGTTTTCCCATGTTTTTTCGAGCTCATCAGATATCAAAGAGGTCAATCGGAACAGTACAGAAACCCCTTTTGTGTCTTCTAACAATTCGATATGGCCCAGCGAATCTGCCAAACCATTTATTGATAGCTCAAGCTTTAAAGAAGAAAAGATTTTTTGTAGATTACCAGTAAGAACAACACACTGATCAATGGAGACGATGTCGCTAGAAGCTTTGCCGCGAAAGCCCAATAGCAAAGTGCCTTTTTTTCGGTCAATAGAAATACGTGCTCGCCGACGGTAATGCGTGGAGTGATCAGACAGCAACTCAAGTTCTTGCGTGGTGATTAGATTACGCAATTGTCCTTGTAACCAGTCCGCTTTTGAAGAGAGTTGCTTTTCATCCGCTAAATGCTGGAAGCTGCAGCCACCGCACACGTTAAAATGTTGGCAAGAGGGTTCAACACGATAAGCACTTGGCTCAATAATCGCGGTCAAAACCGCTTCATCAAAGCTGCGTCCTGATTTGGTGATTTGTGCCGCGACCGTTTCACCAGGTAAAGCACCACCAATAAAGGTAACTTTACCCTGTAAACGGGCAACGCCTTTCGCTTCGTGCGTCAGCCCATCAACGGTAAAAGTCTGCACTGGACCTATTGGTTGAGGTTTGGATTGTCGACGTGTAGGGGTTCTTTTTCTCAAAGGTGGCTCTCTTGTTCCTGAATCTAGGATAACGTAAGGGCATTCTATCGCATCTATCAGCGGCTCTGCACCCGTTAGCGAACCTTAATATCCTATTGATCACTCATCCATCAAACACACCCGTTGATAAATAACGGTCACCCCTATCACACACAATAGCCACAATAACGGCATTATTTAGTTGTTCAGATAAAGACAAAGCCGTCGCAACAGAACCACCAGAAGACACGCCACAAAAAATACCTTCTTCTTTTGCAAGACGACGCATGGTCACTTCTGCTGCCTCTTGTGAGACATCCATAACAGCATCAACTCGATTCGCATCAAAAATAGAAGGCAAGTACTCTTTTGACCAGCGACGAATTCCAGGAATACTTGCTCCATCTTGTGGTTGAAGACCAATTATTTGAATGTCTTTATTTTGCTCTTTCAGATAATGAGAAACCCCCATAATGGTTCCTGTTGTCCCCATTGAGCTAACAAAATGCGTTACAGTTCCTTGAGTTTGCTGCCAAATTTCTGGGCCTGTCGTCAGGTAATGTGCATTAGGATTGTCTTGATTAGAAAATTGGTTAAGGACAATACCAACACCCTGCTCTTGCATTTCTTGAGCAAGATCTCGTGCTCTCTCCATCCCACCTTCTGCTTGCGTTACCAAATGAAGAATGGCGCCATATGCAGCCATCGCAGATTTGCGCTCTTGGCTCATATTATCCGGCATAATCAAATGCATCTTGTAACCTTTAATGGCCGCAACCATCGCCAAGGCAATCCCAGTGTTGCCACTGGTGGCTTCTATCAAGCTGTCACCGGGTTTAATATCACCACGGAGCTCAGCTTGTAATATCATATTTAAAGCAGGTCGGTCTTTTACAGAGCCCGCCGGATTCTGTCCTTCTAATTTCAGCAAAATAGTATTGCTTAGATTTGGGTTGATACGCTGTAAGCGAACCAAGGGAGTTTGTCCGATTAAGGACTCAATACTAGGGTACTGGATCATAAAAAAACTTCATTGACATTGGTGGCATAGGGAATGAAACTTAACGTTCTGTGACTATTTAAGAACACTTACCCTAAACAGTACAATAAGAAAGCGTTATAAACTTAGTTTCATTTTCGTATTCTTGGTAAATAGTATGTTACTAACACGTTTTTTCACCTTATTTTTTTTTGCCCTAATAATAAGTGGCTGCGAAAAATCCACGGCAAAAATCACCGAACTAAACAATATAGAACTTAGAACAGAATGGCGTAAATGCGCCTACATTCAAACACCATCCAACACTACAAAAAAGACATGTAATCTCTACGAAACAGAATGTGAAAAACGTAAAAACGACGGCAACTTAGCCTGCTATTAACTCGTGAAATATAGCCCTAGTATGATAAAAAACATATTCCAGAACCTTCCTACCATGAGCCTAAGCAACAAACTATTTTGGGCATTGTTCGCTCCTGTTTTTGCCGTTTCTCTGCTCGCAAGTGTGTTTCTAGTATCTACTCGCTTTAACGATTTAAACCAAAACCTTTACGAACGTACATCAAATATAACGGAACAAGTCGCTACGACAAGTGAATATGCCATTGTATTTTCTGATCAAAACATGATGTATCGCATACTCCAAAACGCACTCAATAATGAAGACATAAGTGGTGTTCAACTATTTAACAGCGAGCAAAAAATCATTGCTGAATTAGGGAAAACACCGACATCGGTAGACACTCCTTTTCCTGATAACATATACCTAAAAGAATACGATGACTATCTAGAATCTATCAACGCCATTCACTACTCAAGCAATTCACTCGACGGTGTTTTTAACACTCAAACCGACTTATTTATCCCACTTGACCAACGCAACCTCATAGGTTGGGTGAAAATTGAAGCCAATAAATCCGCCATCCAGATAGATAAATATCAATACGCAGGTCTAATAGCCTTCATATTTATTATTTTTAATGTGTTGACTATTATAGGTGCATTCCACATTTCTAAGGTCCTGACACAACCTATAAACAGGCTTGCAGGCTCCTTAAATAAACTGGTCAAAGGGCAATTTTCATCAGTAAAACTGATGAAGTTGCCGCCTGAATACGCCGACCTCCAAAAAGACCTACTCGATCTGACAGAAAGGTTGGAACACCATAATGAAGAACTAAATACTGGTATTGAGCAATCTACTGAAGATATCCGCCGTAGTATGGATAGCATGGAAGAGAAAAGTGCCCAACTGCATATAGCAAACCGTGAAGCCATGGAGTCAAACCGCTTAAAATCACAGTTTCTTGCCAATATCAGTCATGAGGTTCGCACTCCTCTCAATGCTATTCTGGGTTATACAAAAACCCTGCAAAAGGACATTACGGATACCCAACACCGCTTTTACGTTGATACTATCGAGCAATCCACCAATAGCCTGCTGGCCATTATTGGCGACATCTTAGACTTTTCAAAAATCGAAGCTGGAAAATTAAGTCTGGAAAGCAATCACTTCAACCTTAAAGCTCTTATCGACGATGTCTACCAAACCCTGAGCATCAACTTATTAAGTAAAGAAAAGCAAATCGATTTGGTTCCTGAGTTTAGCCAAGACGTGCCTGAATGGTTTATTGGTGACAGCACACGAGTACGCCAAATTTTAACCAATCTTATTGGGAACGCCATTAAGTTCACACACCAAGGTTCCGTTCGCACCAAAGTCTCTCTTCACTCTCAAAGCCCCCAAGTAATCACCTTATCTTTTCAGGTTATAGACACCGGCATTGGCATAGCGGAACACAAAATCCATCGATTGTTTAAGCCTTTTTCTCAAGTGGACACCAGCACTACCAGACAATTTGGCGGAACCGGTCTGGGTTTGGTTATCACCAAGAAACTTGTTGAGCAGATGAATGGAAAAATTGAAGTCAGCAGCGATCCTAGTATTGGCTCCACCTTCCGCTTCACATTGAGCCTTAAAGCCTCTCAGAAGCCGAACAACAGCCACCCGGATCTCAATTGCCACGTTGCTTTACTAGAACCAAGCTCTACCTATAAGAGCTATCTAAAGAGTTATCTGAAAAGTATTGGGGTCAGCTGCATAGCCTGCTCCGATTTAGAGCAAATGATCGCAATTTTGAACAAACAACACAGTAGCATTGATGCTATTTTATTAAGTGTCATGCCCGACGAGCAAAGTGCTGCTGAAGCCTGCGAACTGATTACCTACTCTGCACAGCAGTTTACTATCCCCTGCATTCTCATGGTTCAGCCACCAGGTCAAATCACACATTACCCAGATTTAAAAAACCTTTGCAGCGACATTCTTCTCAAGCCAATCAGTCATGATCGCTTGTACAGTGCCCTGCAAAACCTTAATAAAAGCGCCACACCGCTCATTAGCCAACAACCGCAAGTGGGCGCAAGTGCATTGAACGAAAAAATAAAAGGTCTCAAAATTCTGGCAGTCGATGACTCTCCAATCAACTTGCAGCTATTAAACCATTGGCTAACACCGATTGGTTTAGACGTGTCTTTGGCCTACAGTGGACAGCAAGCCATTGACTTGGCAACTCATGATAAATTTGATCTTATTTTTATGGACATCCAAATGCCTGAAATGGATGGCATGGAAACCACTCGACAGCTACGTCAAATGGAGCTCTATAGAAATACACCAATTATTGCATTAACCGCTCACGCCTTGGGGACAGAACAACAACAAATTCTAGCCAGTGGTATGAATGCTTACTTAACTAAACCGATCGATGAAGACCTTTTACTGAGTACTATCGAGACGTGGCGCGCCAATACAGAAACATTTCAGGATCAAGTTGACGCCAAGTTAATCGGAATTTTTGATCTAGAAAAAGCCTTAGCAATCGTCGACGGAAAAACCGACATAGCAAAAGAAATGTTTGATATGTTGGCAAACTCGTTGGATGCGGAGAAAAAATTGATCCAGCATCACCTAGAAAATCAAGACACTGAAAAAATGATTGAAGTCGTACACAGAATACATGGCGCCTCAAAATACACAGGCACAATCAACATTGCTCGCCATGCTGGTTTTTTAGAAACACACTTAAAGGAATTAGGATTCGAAGATGTCGACGGCGTAGTGAAAGATTTTATTGATGCAATAGAGGAACTACTCAGCCATCGCCAGCTTATTCCTTGGCCTCATTCCCTTGATTCAAGTATAACAAAAGCCTGAGCGTAGGCCTTTTCATCCGTCAAACTTAAATGCCATGCCAATGGAAAATCATAACGCGCCAATATGCTGGCATCGACAGTCAACACTGGCTGTCCAGTCGATAAGTTACTCACACTAAAGTGCTGAAAACTCACACCTAAACCAATTCCCGTACCCAGCGCTTTTACAGCAGCTTCTTTCGCTGCAAAACGTTTAGCGACATAAGCGTTTGCCTGATCTAAATTACCGATTTCAGACCAACGCTGCTTCTCGTCCGCCGTTAAAATACGATCAATAAAACGCTCACCTAGACGATCAATCGACTGAGCAATACGAGCAATATCTACCAAATCCGTTCCAACACCAATAATCAAACACTCTCTCCTTTATACGATCATCCCATTACAAGGCTCGAAAAATGGGTACACCCAAGTGACGCTCGCCTTGAAAAGGTTGTTTTGGCAATAATTGCCTAGACACAACCGGCTTACCGCTCAATAAACTGTCCAACCAGTGACGATGCAACTCTTTAGCCAGACTCAATACCTGCTTATCCATCCATTTACCACTGTGGTAATTCAATGCAACTTGCCCTTCAACAAATAACATCGGCATTTGCTTTGGTATTTCACCATAATAAGGTCGCAGCCCAAACTTGTAGTGAAACTGATAAAGCTGACGAGCCTCAATAGAGTCACCACGACCTGTAGACACCATATTAATGCCCACACCTAATTCCGAAAATAGCCCCACTTCAAACCGTCGTAACAGAGGCGCAATCGGTGCACCTGAATATAAGCTTTCAATTAGCCACTTATATAGCACGTAAACATCAGGTAACGGTAAATTGGCTGGCAGCAGTTTTTCAAGTAATTCATGGGCATAGAACGCCGCATATAAGGGCAGTCCTTCTAATGAAGCAGCAGACTTGACCGACTCCAAGCTCTTAACTGTTTTTAAGTCACTACGACCAGAAAACTCCATCTCGTAACATAAAAAAGGCCCAGGTATGACCCGAGCCTCTTTTTTTGGTAATCGCCACACTCCCCTAATCAAACCTTGCTCGAGCGTCAACATATCGAGCAAAATTTTACTGTCCTGAAAAGGGCGTGTATGGATGACATACGCAGAAACGCGCATTAGAAATTACTCTTCCTGATAACCTAAACTGGCTAACGCACGCTCATCATCAGACCAACCAGAACGGACTTTAATCCAGAGATTCAACATTACTTTATGTTGAAACAAGTTCTCCATATCAATGCGTGCTTCTTTGCCAATAAGCTTAATCTTATCACCACGTTCGCCGATAATGATCCGCTTTTGACCATTACGTTCAACCAAAATCAGCGCACTGATGTGAATTGCCGACTCTTCGTAAACAAACTCCTCAATCTGCACCGCGACTTCATAAGGCACTTCTTGACCCAGTTGGCGAGTGATTTTCTCACGCACAATTTCAGCCGCCAAAAAACGAGAGCTGCGATTGGTAATCTGATCTTCAGGGTAAAATTGCACCCCTTCTGGGATATAACTCTCTACTAAACGCTCTAACCGATCCAGATTTTTATTGCGCAGTGCAGAAATAGGGATAATCTGCGCAAAGTTCATACGATCAGACAAATTCGCTAGGCGCGGTAATAAATCTTCTTTCTGATCCAGCTGATCAACTTTATTCACCACCAAGATAACTGGGCAGCGTGCGTGTTTTACCTTCTGAAGAACCGCTTCATCTTCCTCGGTCCAACGATCTGCATCAATCACAAACAACACCACATCAACATCTTTTAATGCGGCCGAGGCCGTTTTATTCATAATGCGGTTAATGGCTTTTGTCTCACCCAAATGCAAACCTGGGGTATCAACATAAATCGCCTGAACATGACCTTCGGTTTTTACACCAAGAATCTGATCGCGTGTTGTTTGCGGTTTACGTGAAGTAATGGACAGTTTTTGACCTAGTATGTGATTAAGCAAAGTCGATTTGCCCACATTTGGGCGACCAACAATGGCGATATAACCACAGTGCGTAACTTCAACTTCAACGTCAGACATTTTTCTTTTCCAATTTTTTCAATGCTTTCGCAGCGGCAGTTTGCTCTGCGATTCGGCGGCTATTGCCTTTACCTTCAATGGCTTCTTCACAGAGTTCTATAAAGCAATGTACATAGAAAGTCTGATCGTGTGGTTCACCCACAATATTCACCACATCATATTGCGGCAGCGCGTGCTTACGCGCTTGTAAATACTCTTGTAAGAGCGTTTTCGAGTCTTTGGTCACTCCCTTTAAGGAGATAGCATCCAAACGTGACTTATACCATTCCAGGACATGCTGGCGACACACGTCCATACCAGCATCCAAATACATAGCGCCAATAATACCTTCAACGGTGTCTGCTAAAATAGAATCGCGCCTAAAACCACCGCTTTTTAATTCACCTGCACCCAATTTAAGATAGTCACCTAATTGGAACTCACGTGCTAATTCAGCCAGTGTATCCCCCTTGACCAGTGATGCTCGTAAACGACTTAATTCGCCCTCTTTGGCTTTTGGAAAACGATGAAAAAGATCCTCAGCAATCACGTAGTTAAGGATAGAATCGCCCAAAAACTCAAGGCGCTCATTATTTTTTCCACCAAAACTACGGTGCGTAAGCGCCAGTTCAAGCAGTCCAAGGTCAGCAAAAAAGTAACCAATTCGCCGACTCAGCTTCTGATACGATGAACTCAAAATTTCTCCAAAAAATATTTATTCAATCAAACCGTTATTTTTAATGCTCGGGATACTAAAAAAATCATCCCAATGCAGCCACACATAAAAAGCACGGCCTTTCATATTTTCATCTGGCACAAAGCCCCAAAATCGGCTATCTGCGCTATTGTCTCGATTGTCTCCCATTACAAAGTAATGTCCTTCAGGAACAACCCAGTCTCCTTCATGAGGCGTAAATCGAAAACTATTATAAATATTGTGCTGTGTACCACTTAGATTTTCTTTAAACAGCTCAACAGGCTCTTGATCTGGATTCAAAGAAACCGGTAACTTAGCCAAAAACTCTTTGCTGATTTTTTGCCCATTCACCGTCAATATTTTATCGTGATAACTCACTTTGTCGCCGGGAAGACCAACTAAGCGCTTAATGTAGTTTAGACTAGGATCACGCGGATACTTAAAAACAACCACATCACCACGTTCAGGCACCGTAGTCGGAATAATAGTGGTATTCAAAACAGGCAAACGAAGGCCATAGTCAAATTTATTGACGAGGATAAAGTCGCCTATTTTCAAGGTAGGCAACATAGAGCCAGATGGAATTTGAAAAGGCTCTACAACGAATGAGCGAAGACCAAAAATTACCGCAATGATGATGAAGTATGACTTCACTTCCACTACAAATTTAGGTGTTTCTGCTAATCGTTGTTGCGCATCCTTGTTGATAGCGCTTCGAGTTTCCGGCGCCATATTAGCCAATACTGCTTTTCGTTTAGGAAAATACACAATGCGATCGTAAACCCAGAAAACACCAGTCACCAAAAACGCTATGGCCAGTATCAATTCGAAATCAAAACCCATACTTCATTTCTCCATCAAGGTGCGCATTGGCACACCTGTTGATTGTCTGGCTAGCTATCCAGTTGCAAAACCGCAAGGAAAGCGGATTGAGGGACTTCTACATTCCCCACTTGCTTCATGCGCTTTTTGCCGTCTTTTTGTTTCTGTAAGAGTTTCTTCTTACGACTTACATCACCGCCGTAACACTTGGCGATAACGTTTTTACGCAATGCTTTAACCGTTGTTCGAGAAATAATTTTTGCACCGACGGCGCCCTGAATCGCCACATCAAACATTTGACGAGGTATCAGTTCTTTCATTTTTTCACACAGAGCACGCCCTTTATATTGCACGTTGTCTTTGTGCATAATGAGCGCCAATGCATCAACTCGCTCGCCATTGATCATGATGTCCAAACGGCATAATGGCGCGGCATTAAAGTGAGAGAAGCTGTAATCCAAAGACGCAAAACCACGGCTACAAGATTTCAATTTATCAAAGAAATCCATGACCACTTCGTTCATCGGCAATTCATAACGCAGTTGTACTTGTCGGCCAACATATAACATGTCTTTTTGAACGCCACGCTTCTCTATACACAAGGTAATCACGTTGCCTAAGTATTCTTGTGGCACCAGTATATTGGCTTCCACTATTGGTTCGCGCATTTCTTTGATAGTGCCAGGGTCAGGCATTTTTGATGGGCTATCTACATTGACAACCTCACCATTATTCAACTCGACTTCATACACTACCGTCGGTGCTGTGGTGATCAAATCCAAATTGTATTCACGCTCTAGACGCTCTTGGATGATTTCCATGTGCAGCATACCTAAGAAACCACAACGGAAACCAAACCCCAGGGCATCCGAGCTTTCTGGTTCGAAAAATAAAGATGCATCGTTCAATGTCAGTTTATTCAATGCAACTCGGAAGTCTTCAAAATCATCAGAGCTAACCGGGAAAACACCCGCATAAACCTGCGGCTTCACTTTTTGAAAGCCTTTTAATTGGGCAACATCCGGAGTAGAAGCATGCGTGATGGTATCACCAACGGGAGCGCCGTGAATGTCTTTAATACCGGCCACAACGTAACCCACTTCACCCGCTCTTAAGACACCAGTTTCTTTGCGTTTCGGCGTAAAAATACCCGCCATGTCAACTGGGTGAGCTTGTTTGGTCGATTTGATGAAAATCTTATCTTTTTTGCGTAACGTACCTTGTTTAATACGAACAAGAGAAACAACGCCTAAGTAGTTATCGAACCAAGAGTCAATAATCAACGCTTGTAGCGGCGCATCTACATCGCCTTCTGGTGGCGGAATTGTCGCAATCAGACGCTCTAGAACATCGTCTACACCAACACCTGTTTTTGCGGAACAAGTCACGGCGTTCATGGCGTCAATACCAATAATTTCTTCGATTTCAGCACACACACGCTCAGGCTCGGCCTGAGGCAAATCGATTTTGTTTAGAACAGGCATTACTTCAAGGCCCTGCTCTATTGCGGTGTAGCAATTGGCAACCGATTGCGCTTCGACACCTTGAGCGGCATCAACCACCAGCAAAGCCCCTTCGCAGGCGGCAAGAGACCGAGAGACTTCATAAGAAAAATCCACGTGCCCAGGGGTATCGATGAAATTCAGCTGATAGGTTTGGCCATCTTTTGCATGGTAGTCTAACGTCACACTTTGGGCTTTAATGGTAATACCACGTTCGCGCTCAATATCCATTGAGTCAAGAACTTGAGCGGACATTTCTCGTTCACTCAAACCTTCACAGATTTGAATAAAACGGTCTGCTAAGGTCGATTTTCCGTGGTCGATGTGCGCGATGATACTGAAATTACGTATGTGCTTAAGATTATTAGAGGACACTATTTACTCACACTTTAAAAGCGATACTTGAATGATAACTTGTTGATAAATCGGTTGGATATGCACATTTTTCAATATAAATGTTACATAAACTAGTTCGCATCATGATATCGACCCAATTAAAAGAGTTATCAACACGTTTTCAGGATAGAAATTGGCGTGCATTCTACCGAAAATCGAGCAAGGACTCCATTTATTTCAAAGATCAACCGCGTTAGAGCCAATACCATTGATACAAGCGCGATCTTTACGGTAAAACAATGCCCCTCTCTTTTAGAATACGCTCGACAGTATCCACGGTTGCCTGAGTATGCGCATCGATTTCTAGGTTTACTCTATCGCCGATCGACAAAGAACCAAACGTCGTCAATCTGAGTGTTTCTGGGATCAAAGAAACTTCCAGCCAATCATTACCAATATCGCTGATCGTCAAACTCGAACCATTTAATCCGATGTAACCTTTGTTAAATAAATAACGTCTTGCGTCCACCTCATTTTGACGATCTGTGGTGAAGCGAATATGGACACTTTCTTCTATTTTTTCGATACGCGACACACACACGGACGTCATGATATGACCAGACATAATATGACCACCGACTTCATCCCCCATTTTTGCCGCGCGCTCAAAATTCACCAGGTCACCAGCCTGTAAAAGATCAATATTTGTCAGCGCCAACGTGGTATCAATCACATCGAATGTCAGTATGTCATGACCAATTTCTGCCACAGTAAGACAAACACCGTTGATCGCAACGCTTGCACCCAGTTGCTGCCCTAACATGACGCCAGTAGGAAACACCATGTCTAGACGCTTATTACGTCCTATTTGAGTGGCGGCTTGAACCGTCGCGGTGCCCTGAACAATACCCGTAAACATGAAATTTCCTCATTGGTAAGTTATATATGAGCTATTTTAGCTAAATAATGTACGCTAAATCAAAGACTGAAGAAGAAATGAACACCAATGATCAAAGCGGTATAACGACTGGCTTTACATGAGTTATCATAGATTCACCAAGAGGGTTATCCACAGGTTACGGGGATAACCCTCTTGGTGAATCTATGATGAAACCAAACTCTACTAATGCGACTCATTTATGATTTTTCAAGCCGCACAAAGACAATAGCCTAATATAAATTGTCCAATCTGATCGAAAAAAACCTTCCCTAGATTAACTCAGAAACAAAAAAACCGCCCAAAAGAGCGGTTTTCAACAAGAATAAAACCTAACCTAAAGTCACTTAGACATTGCTTCGATCATGCCTTGTGTGACTAACGTAATACCATCGGAGTTACGATAAAAACGAGCAGCATCAGCAATAGGATCTTCACCAATAACCGTCCCTTCAGGAATACAGCAATCTGAATCAACGACGACTTTCGTCAAACGACAATAGCGGCCTATATCACAGCGAGGTAGCACGACAGACTTATTCACATGAGAAAAAGAATTTACTCGTACATTGTTGAATAAAATGGATTGTTCAACCGTTGAGCCTGAAACAATACAACCCGCCGACACCACCGAGTTCAGCGCCGTGCCAATACGTTCTTCGTAATTGTAGTTGAATTTGGCCGCTGGTCGTTGGTATTGAGCGGTTCGAATAGGCCAATCTTCATCGTATAAATCCAACTCAGGAACCAAACGGGTCAAATCCATATTGGCTTCCCAGTACGCCGTCAAGGTTCCCACATCACGCCAATAAGGGGTGTCAGGGTAGCTTTTGTTATCAATCACACTCTGAGAAAAGTGATGCGCTTTAATTTTACTACGCCCAACAAACAACGGAATCAAGTCTTTACCAAAATCATGACTGGAGTCCTCATCACGGGCATCAGACCGCAGATTTTCTGACAAGAATTTGGTATTAAAAATATAAATCCCCATGCTAGCGAGGGAAACGTCGGGATTGCCTGGCATAGTCGGAGGATTGGAGGGTTTCTCTTCAAAAGCAATAATATTATCGTTTTCATCCACATGCATAATACCAAATTGATCCGCTTCCTTTAGAGGCACCTCTATACAAGCAACAGTAACATCAGCGCCACTTTCAATATGATCCTGTAACATTAGGCTGTAATCTTGTTTATAAACATGATCTCCTGCAAGGATCAAAATATATTCGCTTTCCAACCCGTCTATCATGCTCAAGTTTTGATAAACAGCGTCCGCAGTCCCTCGATACCAATCACTCCCTGTTTGCTGTTGAGCAGGCCAAAGCTCAATAAACTCATTAAAATCTGAGCGTAAAAAATTCCAACCTCTTTGCACATGTTGATTCAAAGTATGAGATCGATATTGGGTTAGAACAGCAATGCGCCGCATTCCTGAGTTGATACAATTAGAAAGTGGAAAATCGATAATCTTATACTTACCTGCAATAGGCACTGCAGGCTTAGAGCGATTATCCGTCAATTGTTTTAGTCTTGAGCCACGTCCACCGGCTAAAATAATGGACAAAGTTTTCATACGCGCCGTATTTAAATCCATGTGATGCCCTTAAAATTTTTATCAACACACTCTATTAAGTTTCATTTAGGTATACTCTGATCGTTATTCCAAATCAATAAGATGCCCAACAATGAAAATACTATTTGCAGCCTCTGAAATTTACCCCTTAATAAAAACCGGTGGACTGGCCGATGTTGCTGGCGCGCTCCCTGTTGCTTTAAGAAACAAAGGCCACGATGTCAAACTCATCATGCCAGCTTACCAAGGCATACTTGAAAAGGTAGCGCCTATTCAAAAGAGTATCAACCTAGGTGACCCTTTTGGAGTCGGTGACTTACTCCTTCTTGAGACTCATATACCAGAAAATGATACGCCTATTTGGCTACTACAATGCCAAGCACTTTACGAACGAGAAGATGGCCCATATGTCGATAAAAATGGCATAGACTTTAAAGATAATCATCTACGTTTTGCCGCGCTATCATGGGCCACCGCTACGTTAGCCTTACATGGCGACCTAATGGACTGGCAAGCCGACATACTCCACCTAAACGATTGGCAAACAGGCTTTGCGGCGGCTTATTTAGAAGGTTGGAAAACAGAACACCTTCCCATTGTCACCACCGTTCATAATTTACGTTATAACGGCAGCTTTGATATGGATAAATTTGTCGACACACATTTATCACCCGAATTACTCAGTATTCACGGAATGGAATTTTATGGCCGCTTCTCTGCACTAAAAGCAGGACTAGTGTATGCCGACGCCATCACTACAGTGAGCCCAACCTACGCACAAGAAATATTAACACCTGAATATGGCGATGGTTTAGACGGCGCACTAAGAGCAATGCAAGAGAAGCTTTCTGGCATTTTAAATGGCGTCGATTACGATCAATGGTCTCCAGAAAAAGACACACTGATTCCGCATAACTATGACGTAGAAAGCCTCGATCAAAAGCAAGCAAACAAACTCGCATTATTACAAGAGAACGGCTTATCAGAAGACACCAGTAAACCTGTTTTTGGTGTCGTAAGCCGACTAACAGAACAAAAAGGGCTAGACCTTGTTTTGGAGATTATGCCAACACTACTGGAAAAAGGCGCACGGCTTGTGGTTCTTGGTTCAGGAGATAAGCATTTAGAATCTGGGTATTTAGCACTGCAAAAAAAGTACCCAAAACAAGTGGCGGTTCGCATCGGATACTTCGAAGACTACTCTCATCGAATTCAAGCCGGTATCGATGCCCTTCTCATTCCATCTCGATTCGAGCCCTGCGGGTTAACTCAGCTTTATGCTCTAAAATACGGAACATTACCGGTTGTAAGGCACACTGGCGGATTAGCAGATACTGTATTTGAGGATGAGGTACTTGAGGGTGCTGTACCTGGGAATGAAAAGCGCGCCAATGGTTTCGTCTTTAAAGAAGCCAACGCTGAGTCCTTACAATCGGCAATGGAACGCTGTATGGAATGCTTCAATGACAATGAGAAGTGGCAGGAAAAACAGAGGAATGCGATGAGGTACGATTACAGCTGGGACGCAGTGACAGATCAATGGATCAATTTATATCAATCCTTACTCAATAAATAATTTTTTCAATAAATAACTTTCTCAATAAACTAGCAATACAAACAGGGAGGCCGTGGCGATACCCTCGCCCTCCCTATCGGTCTACTTTAACGATAAACCTACGCGGCTACGAGCTTCCCACTTTTGCACCCCATCAACCAACGCTTTTTCAGTAAAACCATCTTGCTTCATTTCTTGCAAAGCAATTGCAATACGACGCTTGATACTACTGTCATTACAAGATGACTGCTTAGACATGGTCAAATACAAACCTTCACTGCTAATATTAGGCATGACAGGAACAATCGTTTCAGACAACCCCATCATAGTGGCATAAGCATAAGCAGGGTTTTTTTCGTACAAAACATAATCTACTCGATCCGTTTCTAGCATGCGCAAAGCTTGCGACAAACTCGCTACCGCTAATATATTAAGTTTACGCTGGGCATACTGGTCGAACTCTTGACCAAAGCTATTATTAATAACGGTGACACCCCATTTTCCTTCTAAATCTTCTTTTTTGTTAAATAGAAACATCTTATCTTTACGCTGCCAAACCACACTGGTCGTATGCAACATCACTGGCGTAAAGTAATCCATATAATCCGCACGTTCATTGGTATAAAAAGCGCCTGCCATCAAATCAATCCGACCATTTTTTACTTCGGTTTGGGCGCGAGACCAAGGACCAACATGAATCAGTTTAATAGGAATATTAATACGCTGACTTAGCTCATCAATAATAAAACGATTAACGCCGTTTAACTCGATGGATGTCGGGCTCTCCCGCCACAAAAAAGGAGGGTATTCTGAATTTCCCGACGCGGTAAGAGAGGTACACGACGAAGGCTGGGGTGGAACCTCTTGCCCAGTGGCAACCCCAGTATAAAAAAAGGTTACCGTCATCAAACAGCTAATCATGTATGTATGCAGTCGCATATAGCACTACTTCCTTACAAGTAAAATTAAAACAACAAGTGACACTTTTTCTTTTGCAAATAAAAAATAATGCTACATTCCAACCAGCACCTGACCAACTCTTTACTGCAATCTTTTACAAAGTAACCTTAAACTCTATGCTCGTAAAGGCATGAGAAAAATAAAAACCACTAAATTGTTAATTTTCAATAACCTAAGAGACAATGTAAGAAAAATCAATTACCAATCCACTTTTTGCTTTCCATCTAACAAGTTTAAAAAGGCCAGAAGCAAGAGCTGCTTTCTTTTGGTTCCGTCCCTAAAATAAAAGCAAGCGAGACCTTACCCTCACAGCGATCAGCCGCTCTCTCAAACTTATTGTCTAATACATTGAATCTTGCGGCACCACTGGGCAAACTATCAGGTAATGACCTAGGATTTACATTTTTAGTAAAATCAATCCACACTTTCTGAGCGCCACTACTACCAGTAATACTTAATGGTACATTATCATCGTCACCAAGCCAGACTATAGAAGAATAGTCACCCGTAATCCCTACATACCAGCTGTCTTTTTGCTCATTAGTCGTGCCTGTTTTCGCGGCGAAATTCAAATTTGGAAAAGCCGCTTGAGCCGCTCGGGCGGTACCAATTTTCGGTGTTTTTGTCATACCGTCCAGCGTTACCGCCAATAAAGCATCTGTAAAAGGCACATCATTTTTACGATCAAAGCGTTTCAATAACTGATCATTTTGATCCATCACAGCAAGCACGACACCAAGTTCACTGCTCCTTCCCTGAGAAGCAATCGGTTGATATAAGCGCGACACCTCAAATGGCGATAACTCCAACGCGCCTAACGCCATCGCTGGATGCATCGTAAAGGCACGTTTTACTCCTAGCTGACGTAAGGTATCTCCCACGCGATCAAAACCAATTTGTTGTGCTAATGAAACAGTCGCCAAGTTATAAGATTTCGCCATAGCCTCATAAAGATGCACAACACCATGGGTCTTTCTATCGTAGTTTTCTGGCTCCCAAATCTGACCACCAACATTAAAACGTAGACGTTTGTCTTCGATTTCAGTCCACCAAGTGTAGCGTCCTGTTGCTAAGGCAGATAAATAAAGCGGGGGCTTAACCAATGAACCAATCGGTCTGACCGCACCAAGAGCACGGTTAAACCCTGTATAGTGCTGACCACTAGACCCTACAACGGCACGCACTTGGCCAGACAATCTATCGGTAACCACCATAGCGCCTTGCAGTCCCTTCAATTTAGGGTCCCGCTGCTCTAACGCAGCTACTTGACGTCGCATGGCAATACTCGCCGCTCGCTGAGCGCGTATATCGACACCGGTATAAATACGTAAGTTTTTTGTCGCCAATGTGGCTTCATCAAAATCTCGTGACAATTGCATCGCCACCAAATCCAAATAATCACCGTAGACAGAGCGCTCTTTTTGCTTACTAGCAAGGCGAATAGGTTGCTCTATTAAGCGTTTGTAGTCTGAATCAGATAAGCGGCTTTGGTCTTTTAATACCGCCAATACCGTATTACGCCGAGCTTTTGCTCGGTTTGGAGAGCGTTCAGGGTTATACAAAGATGGACCTTTGACCATGCCCACTAAAAGAGCAAATTCATCGATGTTAAGCTCATTCACTGGACGGCCAAAGAAATGCTGGCTAGCCGCGGCAAACCCGTGCAAAGCACTGCTGCCTAATTGAGCCAAATACACCTCGTTCATATAAGCGGTAATAATGGCTTCTTTCGAATAATGATATTCAAGTAATAGACTCATCACGACTTCGGTCAGCTTTCGGGTGTAAGTTCGCTCTGAACTCAAATACATATTTTTAACAAGCTGCTGGGTCAGCGTTGAGCCACCTTGACGACGAGAACCATGTGTAAAGTTGACCACCACAGCACGAGCAATACCCGTCAACGAAATCCCCCAATGATTGTAAAAATCCTGATCTTCTACCGCGATCAAAATAGCCATTAAAGGCTTGGGGATTTCATCGTACGTTAAAATTTGACGACTTTCGGTGTTGCCGCCGTACAGGAAGCCGATGCGCTGAGGTTCAATGCGCGCCTCATCTATTTCATCACCGTTTAAGGCTTGAATGACTAAACGTCCATCTTGAAAAGAAAAAATACGTCTTTCACTTTCATGAAAGCCAAGGTGGTCAACATAGGAACGCAAATGCGCACTAACTTTTGTCCGACTGCGTGCGGCCCAACCGACTTTCTGACTGTTTCGGCCAAATCGATAGCCCGTTTCTTCCAAAAGGTTTTCGAGGTCTTGCTTTTTCCAAGGAGCACCGTTTATCAATATGATAGGCGCACTGTAGACTTCCGAAGGGACTTGCCATTTTTGTCCTTCGAAGCGATTAACAACCTGACCATTTAACCACCACACCCAACCAGCAAAAGGAATACTGGCCACCAAACTAAAAATAATCCCCCACTTAAAAAGGACACGAAACGTCCTCTTCAAAAAAGAAGATTTTGGTATTTTTTTTGCTTTAGTCGAGGACTTACGTGAAGATTTTACTGGCGTTTTTTTAGGCATAGCCGGCTAGTATAGGGAGCTTGTTGCACGCAGGCAACGATCAAAAACGAACTAACTTAATTCTTACATATTGACTCATCTATCGTGGCGCTTTAGAGTCTTTGCTCACGGAAAGTTTATTTAACTGACATTTTCCTTAATTATATGCATTAAGTCGGTATCAGAATTGAAAGAAAACACCACGAGAACGCGGTTACTATAAAAACCGTCCTAACTCGCATCATTATGGAAAGCGTCGATTCTGTTGAGATAAACAATATTAATTATAAAAAAGTGCGGTAATCACGTGTTTAATAAACATCTTATACCTAATACGCAAAACCTTCCTGAAGGCAAAGCGCTGAATATCACAGTAGAAAAATATAACTTCTTAGTCACTAAGCAAAAAGGGCAAATTATTGTTTATGAAAACCTTTGCCCACACCAAAAGAAACCATTAAATTGTTCTTCTGACTCTGTGCTAGATGAAGATGGAGATTATTTAAAATGCCATCACCATGGCGCGCTTTTTTCTCCACTGGACGGCACTTGCATTATTGGTCCTTGCATAGGCAGCCATTTGAAAAAGGCTACAGTCGGTATAGAGCAAGGCAATTGTTATTTATTACTGGCTTAGTAGTATCGCCTTTTAACTTGGATCACATAAAAAAGCATGACGGACAAAACGCTTTTAGTTGCTAAATATGCTCGAATGTATGCTAAGCAAATTGTTCTATCTGTCATGTTTTTTTGTATATTATTTAGCTCTTCTCCCTCTCTTGCAGACACCTTACGCTTAGCTGTTGCGTCTAACTTCATCTCACCCATAAAGCAGCTTGCAGTAAAGTTTGAGCAAGAGACAGGTCATTCGTTACAACTGTCGTTCGGTTCTTCAGGAAAATTTTTCGCACAAATTAAAAACAACGCACCATACGATATTTTTCTTTCTGCAGATTTAACCAAACCACAAACTCTCATCACAGAACAACTCGCGCTACCAGACAGCTTGATTATTTATGCCAAAGGACAATTGGCACTTTGGTCAATAAATCCTCTTCCTGAAATCCCCTTGAAAGACGCTATTTTAAGAGCGAAACGTATTGCCATTGCCAATCCAAAATTAGCACCTTATGGCAAAGCAGCGGAAGAAAGCCTACGCCATTTATCTATCTGGGACGACGTTAAAAACAAAATAGTTCAAGGCGAAAACATAGGACAGACGTATCAGTTTGTGTATTCACAAAATGCTGAGATAGGTTTTGTTGCGTTATCTCAGGCATTAGCAGGGCAAAAAAAAGGCCATTTTATAAGCGTGCCTAATACGCTCCATAGTAAAATCAATCAAGCTGCCGTTATTTTGACTCGTACACATAACACCGAATTAGCGAAGACTTTTATGGCATTTATAATGCGTGTCGATGTCCAAGAGGAAATTCTCCAGTTTGGTTATTCCACAGAGTAAGACTAATTATGGGTAAACGCTGAATGCTATTAAGTCCAGAAGACATCGGAGCAATATGGTTAACACTAAAACTTGCTAGCCTAGTGACTTTACTGCTTATCTTAATCAGCACCCCTATCGCTTGGTGGTTAACTCGAACACAGTCTTGGCTAAAAGGTCCTATCAATGCCATTGTGGCTATGCCTCTTGTATTGCCCCCAACGGTGTTAGGATTTTACCTGTTACTCTTATTAGGACCGCAAGGCTTCGTAGGAAAGCTGCTCGATCAACTTGGGATCACGCCACTCCCTTTTAGTTTCACTGGGCTGGTGGTAGCGTCTATGGTGTATTCACTGCCCTTCGTCGTTCAACCTATTCAAAACGCATTTGCATCTATTGGAGAAGGCCCCCTTGAAGCGGCCGCAACATTACGAGCCTCGCCATGGGACAGGTTTGTTCATGTCGTCATTCCATTAGCAAAACCCGGTTACATCAGTGCTGCTATTTTAGGCTTTGCTCATACCGTTGGAGAGTTTGGTGTCGTGTTGATGATTGGCGGCAATATTCCCAATGAAACCAGAGTTATTTCAGTACAAATTTACGATCATGTTGAAGCCTTAGAATACGGACAAGCTCACTCACTTTCGTTATTAATGATCGGCTTTGCTTTTACCGTACTCGTTTTGTTATACAGCATCCAAAAACGCCAGAAAAATAGCACAATGTCCGGTGGTTTATTATGACGCTTGATCCCTCTGCTAACTCTTTGCATGTTCGTATTAAACAACAGCGAGAAGGCGCGTCTAGTTTTATTCTGGATGTCGACTTACAAATACCAAGCGTCGGTGTAACCGCATTATTTGGCCCATCTGGATCGGGTAAAACGACATTATTACGTTGTATTTCGGGGCTAGAGAAAAGCTCAAAAGGCCACATAAGCCTCAATGGTGAGGCATGGCAAACGAGTAAATCGCCACTGCCTTCTCATAAGCGGCCAATAGGCTATGTATTCCAAGACGCGAATTTATTTCCTCACCTTACCGCGCAAGAGAACCTACAATTTGCCATAAAACGGGCCGATAAAAACCAATCCGTTATCTCCTACTCAGAAGTCATTCAGCTAATGGACATTGAGTCTGTGCTTTCACAATACCCATCACAACTCTCCGGTGGTGAGCGCCAACGAATCGCCATCGCCAGAGCGCTACTTATTCAACCTAAATTGCTGCTGATGGACGAACCGTTAGCCGCGTTAGACGATGCTTTAAAGCAAGAAATCCTCCCTTATCTAGAACAACTCTGTCAACGTGCAAAAATCCCTATTATTTACGTCAGTCATTCATTAGATGAAGTCATTCGGTTAGCGGATTATATGGTTGTCTTAGAAAAAGGTAGCGTAATAGAAGAGGGGGAAACACAAACGTTACTAGGCAAGCTCGGTACTTCATTTTCTCGATATCAAGACGCCAGTGTTGTGATATCAGGTGTCGTCACGCAACAAGAAACAGAATGGGGACTTTCATGGATCCGTTTTGAAAACCAAGTCATTGCCGTTAAGCAAGGAAATGAAAAACGAGGAGACACTCTGCGCCTAAGAATTCGATCGAAAGACGTGAGCCTATCTCTCAGTAAACACGACGACTCAAGCATTCTAAACCAGCTAACGGTTAAAATTGATGACATGGTTACAGATACCAAAGACCCTAGCATGATAACGATTCGACTCTTAGCTGGTGACACCCCCATTTTAGCCAGAATAACCACGTTATCCGCCCACAAACTAAAGCTTCAAAAAGGCCAAACTGTCATCGCTCAAATCAAATCAGTCGCGCTTTTGCGCTAAACATTTTAAACGCTAAAACACATTGAAATTCAGTATTTTCAAAGCAAACACTTAAACGATCCATGAACTAAATTTCCAGCGCCAATTGTTGTAAATACACTCGCATTACGGCTTCGCGCCGCCTTCCTTCCGCTTGAGCTGACGCGGTATTGAGACTGTCCGCAATACGAAAAAGTTTATTATAAAAATGGTCTATCGAATAACGCACGTCATCCGGCTGACGTGTTTCACAAAATGGATCATCAAGTGAATACAAGGTTCTATTGAGCGCACCACTCACCTGCATACAACGGGCAATACCAACCGCGCCCAACGCATCCAAGCGATCAGCGTCTTGTACTATTTGAGCTTCTAAGCTTTCAAGAGAAACATTAGCGCTAAAGCTGTGAGCACGGATGGAATGGTGAATCGATTCAAAATAGTCACTGGGATAATCAACCGATTTAAGAAATTCAATGGCTTTGTCCGCGGCTAAGGTCGAAGCAAGATGTCGTTCAGGATGATTCTTCGGTAAAGACACGCAATCATGTAACCACGCCGCAGGAACCACGACAGCCAAATCCGCCTCTTCTTTCGTAGCCAGTTGTTTGGCAGTTTTGACCACACGATAAATATGACTTAAATCGTGGGCAACATCTGCTGCTCCTTGCACATATAAAAACGCCTTACAACGCTCTTCAAATCCAGACTCTAACGCTAACATTGTCACTTTTCCAATTCATGCCTAATGAAGCGGACAAGCCTATACCAAACCTGACAAATAAAACAAACAGCCCACAAAATTTAACATGTGTTAGCGTTTTCCTCGCCGCCCTTAAAAGTGATAGGCAACGCTCTCATCGAAGGCAAGAGGAGCAAGATCTCTGTAAAAAACAGTAACACTCATGATTACTCAAATAAATTAGTAAACTTTTCAATTATAAAAAGTAAACTAATTTACCTGCGAGTCGTAAATCGTTAAACTTACGTCAAAATTACCTAAGTGGAATCGATTCTCATGCCAATACTTATTGCCGTCACCCTTTTATGGGCATTCTCGTTTAGTTTGATTGGCGTTTATCTCGCTGGCCAAGTCGATGCCTGGTTCTCTGTGTTAATGCGCGTAGCGCTCGCCACCGTTGTCTTTCTACCTTTTTTAAAGCTGCGTGACATTGAAGCGAAAATGGCTTTAAAATTAATGGTATGTGGGGCTTTACAGCTTGGCATCATGTACGGATTTTATTACCAATCCTTCTTATATCTCTCTGTTCCTGAAGTGTTACTGTTCACCGTCATGACACCTCTTTATGTCACTCTTATTAATGACATACTAGATCGACACTTTAATATTGGTTTTGCTCTTAGCGCATTGCTGGCCATTTTAGGCGCAGTAGCCATTCGCTACCAAGGTATCGATGAAGGATTTATTAAAGGTTTACTCATCGTACAAGGTGCTAATGTTTGCTTCGCAGCAGGACAAGTAGGTTATAAACGTATTATTGCAAAAGAACGCCCAGACCTACCGCAACGCACTGTTTTTGGTTGGTTTTTTATCGGTGCCTTAGCCGTTGTTATTCCATGCTATTTAGCATTAGGTAACCCAGACAAACTACCGACAACAACACTGCAGTGGTCTATTTTAACGTATCTTGGCATTGTCGCTTCTGGGCTAGGCTACTTCGCTTGGAATAAAAGTGCGACGACAGTCAACATAGGGACATTGGCAGTTGCGAATAACTTACTTATTCCAACAGGCATTATCGTCAACGTGGTGTTCTGGAACCGAGACGCAGACATCGTTCGATTGGCTATTGGCGGTAGTATTATCGTACTGGCTCTTTGGGTGAATGGTAAATTCAGCCAAAGAATCGCCAAAGCGGAAGTCGCAGCTTAACTCACTAAAAAAATATTCTTTGTTAAAGCACTAAACAAAAACGCCCAGCATTCGCTGGGCGTTTTTTATCTTGGACTAAAACGTTACTCGACAAGCCAAGTTTGGAAAGATTTTTTTGCTTCTCTATCGGCTTTATTAAACCAAAACTGCGACATTTCTAACTGAATATTGGACACCTTTGGTTTGTACAAATCATCCGCTATCCAAATACGCATTTCTTTTCGAGTCGCGTCATCGGATCGGTTATACCAAAACTGCATCATTTCTAGCGCAACATTTTGAGTCAAAATAACCGGAGCTAAGACAGGAGCATCATCCATAATTGGTTGGTTTTTTGCCGTAAGGCGTTCAATTTCGGTAACGTAATCACGCGTGTTTTGAAACCCCGATTTCACCGGCAGCATTTGATGTTGATAATCTACTTCTTTGCCACTGCGATCATCAAAAAGGGTAAACGTAGGCGCCTTAGAGTAAGCTTCTGCCTGTTTTTGAGTCGAAATATAAGGCACTTTCACCGTGAAGTAATCATGCTTTTCAAATTGTAAATCCAGCACAATAGGCTCAGATTGATACGCTTGAGTGTCGCCACCACTGCGTAACAATTTATTAAATCGTACGACAATTTGGTGATGACCTTCATCAACCTCGACCTTAAAGTCGTTACCAAACTGCCTGGCACCTTCAAGGTCAACGTACATAATTTCAAACGATCTTGGTACTTCAAACGTCGCCGCCTGAACCGGTAACGCCATCATACAAACAGACAGAACACCACTTGCGACAATTCGACTCTTCAATCCCACAACATACTCCTTACAACAAAAACAGCGTAGTTAGTAAATTTAGCATACTGTTCTATCTAATTTAGTGAGTCTTCTCTGCTTTCGAAGCACTTGCTAAATGTTGTCTTCTTTCGTCAGTCACAACACCAATATTAGAAGCCGAAAATAATAGAAAAAATACGAATAAGCTTTTGAATCTAGGGTATGATCAATCAACAATATGTTCATTAAATAATCAAATAAAAAATAATCATTATTATTAACTAGATCAGAAACAGCCTCACAGTATCATGCCTAACAATATCCAAACTGAACTCAGCCATAAGTTCACTCTGCGAATCATAGAACTCGTCTTTACTACCATCGTATTTTCTCTGATTTTTAGGCCCTTCTTTATTGATTTACCTATCTATTTCACATTGATTGGCATTGCAGAATTGTTCTTAATTACTGGGTTTTATTTTATCGTGCGGCTTAATTTATTACCAAAATGGGAAATTACGCTCTCTTTACTGATCGCCCTTATTATCATTTTTCCTATCCTTGCAATATCGGGCGGCGTTAATAGTCAAATGGTCTATTTTTTGCCACTTTACCCGATTTTAGCGGCACTTCTTGGTGGGCATCGAGAATCTTTCGTTATTACGATTACCTTAGTGGTAGGCACTATTTTAGCGACCATACTTAGTCAACATATTGTAGATCTGACTGGCGATACCTATTCCAAAGAAATGTCTACTGCACGTGGTTTTTGGCTTACTATTTCGATTGTTTTAAGTGCTTTTTTTGGGCATTTCTTTCTTCAACGCTACACTGAAGTAACCAAACAACTCAAAGAAGAGAATACTCTAGATCCATTGACGGGATTACTTAACCGGCGTGGCTTAAACACCCATTTTAGCAAGGAACTAGAAGAGACAGCGATTACCTCTTCACCTTTAAGCCTTATCCTAATTGATATTGACTACTTTAAAAAAATAAACGATGGGTACGGACATGACATTGGAGATATATGTTTGATTCAAGTCGCCAATGTTCTTTCAAGCTCACTAAGAAAACGCGACATCATTGCTCGGTTTGGTGGAGAAGAGTTTATTATCATTCTTCCAAATACAACAAAGAATCAAGCAGCACTCATCGCTGATGACCTTAAAAATATGATTTCTAAACAAAAGTTCAGTGATTTCAATCTTCCTATCACCATCACATTAGGTATAACTGATAGCCATGTCCAAAATGACAATGCCCTTAAGATGATAAAACGAGCGGACAAAGCACTTTATAGAGGCAAAGACAGAGGGCGAAATTGCGTAGAGCTGTCCGAATAAAACATAATTCAACCATAAAAGAACAACCTAATCGTTATAAATATATAAACCAAGGTGTTTTTTGAGAGGAGGGCCTGACACACAATAAATACCAAACCAATAGGCATTAGTCTCATCAGCATTCATTTTATCTTGATTACCACTGACTCATATCACGACATCATTTAGGCCTCTATTTCTAATATAATAGAGCAATAGTACGTCTTAGTTTCTTTTACGCCAGCTACTGTACTTTGAATGCACTCCTCGAGTAAA
>CAXBGJ010000018.1:0-28723 GCA_963975045.1 uncultured Marinomonas sp.
CGCTTTCGCTCAGCCTCCAATTCATTATTAATCTCGTGAAGATTTTCAATTTCCTCTAAGTCTTTACTAATCAAAACATCCATTTTTAAGCTTTCATCGCTTGCGCCTTCCACAACCGAATCGGGATGAAGCAGCTTATGTTCAAGGCTTTCACGCAAGTCCTGCGCCTTCTCCAAATCCATTTCCAGCATTTCTACATAAAGCTCAGACTCATTCACCATTAAACGCAAAGAACTCAGTTTTGAGGCCTGTTCACTAGCAAAAACATCGGACTCTTCAGTAAATGAATCTTGATGAAGCAAGTCTTCCATTTTTTTCATGGTATTGCGCTCTTCATCAAAAACACCATATATATCCATTCCTTGAGCAAGGTTTGCGTCTTGCTTTTCAAGTTGATCTTTTTTCTGCCTCAATGCTTCATCACGCTTAACAACATCAATATTTAAGTTATATTTAATAGCCTGTAAGCTTTCCAATTTCCCTTCTAAGCGCTTAACGACTCGGCCACTTTCTAATAGCGATTTTTCCAGCCTGACGATATAAATATCATAGGCACCAATGTGCTTTCCATCGCCTTCATGGTCCAACTTAGCCTTACGAACATGCTCTTTTAAATCCGCAATGATGGTTTTTTGATCAGCCGCTAATTGCTTAAGGTCTGCCACTTTATCGTCCAACTCAGAACGAACAGAATGCAAGAAAACAGACTCATCAGCATCATTCAAAAATGCCTCTAGAGCATCAACGTAAAGCGCGTTATCACCCTCTTCCTTAACGTCAGCTAAGTGAAGTTTCAGCCGCTCTGCAAACTCACACATACTTGCCATTTCTGCTCTAAGCAAGGCAAGAGCTCTATCCAACTCTCCTTCTTTAGCCAGTTGCTCTTGAAGATTTTCGAGCTGTAAATTCAATTCAGATGTGATACTTACCTCGGCAAACACTTTTTCACCCGTTCTTTGAATAACCTTATTCAGTTCTCGCAGTAAAGTTTGATTCACTTTTAGCGACTTCAAAAGCTCATCAACTTCCTGAGCACGATCAATTTTATCCAAAATACCTTTAAATGCTTCCAAGAGCGCTAACACCTCCGAATTAGGTACCGACTGCTCAATAACATGTATTTCGACATCCAAAAAGATTGCCCAACAAGACAAGGCAGCACGCCCCTGAAAGTCAGACTTAGGTAAGTCTTCAAGAAGCTGGGCGCAGATGCTTCGCTGCTGTTCCAGCAAAATCAACCACTGTTTTTTTTCTTCCGCTGATGCCTCTTTCAGGTCGTTTTTTAATTTATTCCGTTTACTAGATTTATCAGTAGCAATATCATTAGCTCCAGAAACTGACTTTTTTAGCGACAAATATCGCCACAAAACAAATATAAATATCACTAAAAAAAGCATACTTGATGCAATAAGTCCCCACTGCCAAATCAACATATTCTCAAAATCCTATTTGATATAAAAAACAACAAACCTGAGTGGCTACTACACTTCAACAAGGTCTCTAAAAATAAACAATAATAGAAGGATATATCTCAAGAAACCATCAAACCTACATTTTAAAACGCATTTACTACAAAAACAAAAAAAGCAGGTACAAGACCTGCTTTTAAAAGAACTACGTTTTTCGCAAACGATACGTATCGTTTTAGAAGTCAAGCGGCTCTTCAGCTACTTCTTCTACGGCAGCGATTTTAACGTCTACCTTGTCTTCGAGTTTGGTTTTCTTAGGCAAAAAAATCTTCACCCATTCTCGCTTCAATCTCTTTCGCTATATCAGGATCATCGGCTAAATCCTGTACTGCATTGGCTCTATCCTAGTCAGTTTTATTTTTCATTTTTTACGCGTGCCTCGCTACTGATTACCTCTTCACCTTACCCAAGGTGATCCAATACTGCGAATACCAAAATAATTTGATAGCCCCAAGTCCAAAGTCCAAAGCCCAAAGCCCAAAGCCCAAAGCCCAAAGCCCAAAGCCCAAAGTCCAAAGTCCAAAGTCCAAAGTTTAGGCTTCAGTTTAATTCCTTAGTGCGTATTAAAAATAAAAAAGGCGTCAATCATATTGACGCCCATAAAGTTAACCTTTTCTTTTTTTTCTAGGTTTTGTTACTTGATTCTCATCTAACTCTTTTTTTAACTTACGTTTTTCTTTTATCGATAACACTGGCTTCTTCATTTCATTTTTAGACATATCATCCCTCACAACCAACAATAGATTAATCATATATTTTCTGGAAAATAAAAAAACAACTAAAAAATAAAACCATATCACCTCTTAATTTAATTAAAATCGATAGACTCACATATAAAAAGTAGTCATATAAAAATCAAATAAAACAGATACATAAATTATAAAATAGTTAAAATCTATCTATGAAAAAATATAAATATAATTTTAACTTATGATGTTTTTAGTTGGAATTTTAAAAATCAGACGAGCGTAAAAATACGCCCTATTAAGAGGGGAAAATAAGGGTAAAGCTCCCTAGAAATAAAATATAATAAAGTATTGATGCAAATTTCTTCATAGCTTCAATATAGCAAATTAAATAATAAGTTCAACCTTATATAAATATATTTCAAAAAAATAAAACATTAAAAGATAAAAAAAGGAGTCTACGAGCAAGCCGTAGCTATTTCACTTAGCTTTCTAAAAAATCTAATAACAAGTGATCTAGCCGTTTTATCAATTCATTACCACCAGTAAGGTGATAAAACCTTTAAAAATGGTTTAAGTGGTTTAACCAAAAATGCCAAAAAAATGGCAATGTAGTTTGCTCTTGCCAATGCGCGTCTAGTTGATCAGATGATACGAGCAGAAAGGAGGTAATTCGTTAAAAAGCAGTTAACAAGGCTAAATAAGCTTATTTTTTACTAAGCGTTTGATGAAACGACCAAGTTGATGCCTTATTAGAAAGTCTAAGACGAATACCTCAACCTGGTCGTAGATACCTTAATTTAAACCGCTGCAGTTAATACTGGATGTAAAGCGTAATTACTTTCGGTTGAGCCACTTCCAGAGTTCCTATCACTATCAAAAGTAGCCATTGCTCCCGTTAGTTTTGCCAACCTAAGATTATCAACGTAAACGTTATGAGCAATCCAATTGGGACTGTCATCACTTGGATTGCTGATTTCCAAACGCAATGCCTGTCCATTTGCTTCTGGACTCTCAGCGCCATCGATATCAATAGTTAGCGTACTCCATTTTCCGAGTCCTAATTCAGTAATATCCACGTGAGACAGATATACCTGACCCACAGTGTATGACCCTGCCCAAAGCTTGATACTAAGGTCTGAGGAGTATCCATATCGACTGTTCGAGATATCCAACTTAAGCTGATAATCTGCCAACGCATCAAACTTTTCAGTCAAGGTCTGGCTGATAGTTCCACCATTATCAATTTGCATTAGATTTTTGCCCTCAGAAGCCCCCCCTAAAACCCGAAAGCTATTTTCATCCTTCAAGGAAGCCGTTTTGAATCCCGATAAATGCCATCCAGGCACATCTTGTTCTAACCAATTGCTTGACGGCAACACCTTCTCCTCAAATGAAGCATTAGCAATAATAATCTCACGACGATTATCTGGCTCTGCAATGACACCCCATAATCGGTTCACTTCCTGTTCAACCGTCGCTCCACTTGAGCCTGTGACTGAACGGAAGTCGAAGGTCTGCTTGCCAGACATATACGTTACCAGTTCACCCACATCACGACGGCTCAATTCGTAATCTTTTACTCGCAATTTTTCAACTGTATAGACATCGGACAAAAAGTAATTGGTGATGCGCAGACTACTCTCTGCCGCCGAGCCTATCTCTGGACTTTCTCCACCCAGCAAAATATTTAAGTCATTGCCATCCTGTTGGAACCAAATTTTATCGAGTGACAGATGATCACCAACAAAGCGTATTTCATCCTTGCCACCGATTTCCGTAATGCTATCGTGTCCCTCACCCAAACCAATCACATAAACATCATCGCCGTGGCCACCAGATAGCTGGTCATTTCCAATACCGCCGTCTAGTGTGTCTTTACCATGGCTACCGATTAGTTGATCGTTACCTGCGAATCCCGCGAGATAATTAACGTCTGTCGCAATATCCGTATCGGCTAATGCGGCATAAAGTTTGTCATTCTGCTCACTACCTAGCAGGTAATCAGAACCCGCCCCGCCATCCAATTTTCCAGCACCTCGCAGTACATCGTCACCAGTGCCGCCTTGTAAATAATTGCCATACAGATTATTTTCTTCAAACTCATAATCTATCAATAAATCATTACCGGCCTGCCCTTTGAGATTATCTGAACCCTCTCCACCAAACAGGGAATCATCACCATCGCCACCGTCCAGATCATCATCTCCGCCTGCGCCCATTAACCTATCATCCCCAGCATCGCCAAATAAAAGATCACGACCACTACCACTGAGAATTTCATCGTCGCCATTCCCCCCTCGAAAAGTCTCTATCGCATCGGCAGCCGAGTCGTCTATATCAACGATGACATCATGACCATCTAATGCGTCAATGTCTCTTTGCTGAGTACTGGTGAGACGAATAACATCACTGTCCTCTGTGATCTCAATTACTTCCTGAAGAACGATCGCAGCGGACTCTGGGGGCGTGACACTGCCAGTCGGTTCTTGATGAGGTTGGATACCCGCTGTTAACGCCTGCGTGCCAAAACTCACCTCTTTGAGCCAAAGAGAATCAACATAAGTACCAGACAACCCCAATAGACGATATTTTTTATAAGGTAATCCATTGGTATTTAAGGTTATTTTATGAGTACTTTCTGTGCTGCCAGGGGCCCAGTTAAACGTAGATGAGACATCAATCCAGTGATTATTTTTATCTTGCGCCTGCACCTTAAAACTCATGTTGTTGCCAGCGTTACCGCCTTCACTAATTAAAGACAACGTGGTAACCGCTATTTTTTCTGTTAAAGCAAATTCAATCCAACTGCTACCATTTAGGGTTAGGTCAGATTTAGCCGTCGCCCAAGCGGTCGATTCACGATTATGATTAAAACCATCCACTAGGTTAGCTGGATTCGACCTGCCAGACCAAGATAAAGATTCCCCCAATGACTCTCTGCTAATTAAACCCTTGCTCCACAAACTACGCGCTGATTCAGTATCCAATAAATCGCCTTCCAACAAGTTATTATCGACGTCAATAAAGTCTCTTCGAGCAAAGTAACGATAGTTTTCATTGGTGTTTGTAAAATCACTGCTGACCGAGACACTAATCAAATCACTTCGGTTTCCTTCCCTATATTGTTCATGAGTCGCGTTACCGTTTTTAATTACAGAGGCCGTCACACCAGCCTCAAGATACTTTTTAATCAAGGTTGGATCTTTAATTCCCATACGGAAGAAGTTTTCAATTTCACTATGTTGACTTAAGCTCTGAGGCCCCATAACAGCAGCCAGTTCGGATGCCACTGCATCATGGTAGCCTGCAATAATCATGGCTTTCTTGATGATCTCTTGGCTCGCACTTGTCGTTGTTTCACCAATCAACCCTTTCACCATCGTCACATCAGCTGCAGCAACGCCAACGGCCAAGTATTGCTGGGCACTGAATATATCCAGTTGATTGCCAATCGCTGCCAACAAAAATTCAGGATCAGCCCCCTGCTGACGCAGTAAGTTAACATAGGCTACATCCAGATTATTTGTCTGAATATGCTCCCTAGCAAGAGAAGCATCTGTAGCATAAATCTCCTCAACAAAGCGTTTTATCACCACGGGATCAAGTAAGCCACGATTCATATAGCTGATAGCAGCTTGAATTTGGGTATAAGAAGTCAACCCATGAGTATCTACTAGTTGATCGATCACTTCTGGCGTCAAATTTGGAATACCAGACACAGTGAATAATTTTTTAGCAATTTCTGGCGTTAAAACCGAAGATGATATTGAGAATCCGGGCTGAATACTTTCACTGTATGACATCAGTGCATCAGCGTCTCCTAGGTACAAGATCCCACTATCTAAGTACAATTTCTGGGGGGTTGGACCGTTTCGCCCCAATTCATAAGACTCTTTGAAATTGTGTAGATTCAAACCATAAGCAAGTAGCCCATGTTGATCATGCCAAATTTTAATATCGCCATTACTTGGATCAACTCCGACCAGTAATTCTCCCGTTAAGGTCTTCAATGAATTCCCTTTACCGTAACCTACAAGGCTTAACTCGAAATATTGAGAACCATTACCATTTGTCTCCACGATGAATTTTCCATCCTGTGTCAAAGTAATCTTGAAGCCATGTGCAGTATTGCCATCCATTTGATTTACAAGAACTTTAAAATCCCAAGGCTCTTTGTTGATGGTGAGGTGAACCGCAAAGTCATCATAGTAACCATGGTTAGCATCAGGGTATGATTGCCCACCCGATTGATCCCGAGTGGCTTCTGAGAGGTAATTACCTTTACGTTGTGCAACAATCTTCCTTGCTTCGTCCACCGTAATCCCTGCGTTGACATAACGCACAATCAATTCACGCTCGACACCCGCACCCAATAAACTTTCGTACAGTCTATTATTTTCTGGTAATACGACCTCATCGGAATATATGCCGGGATTATTAGGGGTACTATCTCCTCCCCATACAAAGCCAGAAATGGCTTTTGGCCAGACATAGTAATTCTTCAAATAGATCTGCTCGGAACCATCAGCAGACGTCAACTTAAGATCGTTACCTAATACTTCTTTGGTATAGGTACTGATGTCGCTACTGATTTCAATATAGGACTTTTGGTGCATTCCTGATGGAATATCGATGACGTTTAGCTTGTCATTGTTAAACAACTTGACTCTTTGATGTTCGTCCCTATCCAGCTCGTAGTAATACGCTTCATCAGAAACAGCGACAGGCAAAGCATAAACAAAACTGACCTCACTGCCATTATTAGTTTCTATCTTTAGATGACGGGCCTCTGCATCGAAATTATAGTTTTCTAGTACTACCTTGGCATTCTTGTAGCTTAATACCAAATCGTGCCCTTTAGAGGATAGGATTAGATCCTTCACATCCGGTACACCAAAAAAACGTACTGTGTCGTACTTACCGTCCTGAGCGTAGTTGTCGATAACATAAGTCTCTCCGCTCGACATATCCACTTGGTACAAATCATTACCATTGCCGCCGGCCATATATTTGGCGCCGTTAGCATTAAAGATGTCATCTTTATAAGTTCCAAAATGTCCCGCCAGTTGACCTTGAATGGTCTCCACGGCTACCAATTGACCATTGATTTTCAACGGCACGCTGTTACTGACATTATTCAGTTCAGAAAAGTAGCCTTCAATACGCAAGTGCTGAAACGATTGAAGGCCGTTTTCTGCATTCTCACTATGGGCATCATAAGCAAGCAGATCATCACCGACACGCAGATATTTCGTATTATTCAAGACAATTAATAATGATGCAGCGTCGGCCACCGTACTGACATAGCGTTTTTTGCTCACCGTACTTTGCAAGTCCACTGAATCGCCGCGATTGACTCGTTGTTCACTTAACAAGGTATCTGTGGCCGCTTCAACGTCATCTGAACCTTGGGCGAAGTGTTCTTCCGTGATACTACCGCTGCCAGATTCAGGTAAATTCAGAATACTAAAAACAGCATTGTCACCACTGTTGCTGTTGGCATAAACCTGTATCTGATTTTTTTGAGTCAAAAAGTGGGTTAATTCCAATTTTATTGTTTTATCACCTTGCTGATGCTCCAAAAACAAGGATGTACCTACATAACGGTATTTAATATCTGTCGCCAAAACATCCAGATTCAACGTCATAATCCGCTGAGTTCTAGGCGCAATCACAAAATGCCCGCTGCCTTCTCTAAAGCGGTAGTTTGTCACTGCCTGATCGCCATACAGATACTCAGGTTTTATATCAGCGTTACTGACTGTTTGAGCGCTAATCACCAGATTTTTATAATCATTATCTGTCGATAATTTGGCTTTCAGATCATAATTGCCCAAGCTACCATCATTACGAACATAATAATCAAACGCGACATAACCACTTGTACTGGCGGTAAAACTACCTGTTGTATGTCTGTCCCAGCTACGATCGCTCAATACGACTTGATTATCGATTAACAGGTAAACATCGTCATCTACCATTTCTTGAAACTGATAAGTCTCGCCTGCTTCTAAATAAATAAGTCCTTCATAATGTCGCATTTCGTTTTTCGACAAGATGCCATTCAACTGCGTAGCGTCATAGACAGATAACGCAGCATGGTTGTCAGACCAGGCTTTCAGGCCGGCTGCTGCAGTCACGCTTGTTCCTGTGTAAACAGATTCACTCAAATTTGCGATAGTTAGCGCGGTGACACGCCCTTGGTTTGATTTGTCGTTAAAGACAAAAGATTTAGAAATGCAGTCCATACTAAGAGGATATAGGCGATTACCAACAGCATCTTGTTCAGCAGGTAAATTAAGCGAAAAAACACTGCCTGATTTATCTTTGAATTGCAGGATTTTGTTGCTACTGACATTGTAAAACGTAATCTCATCACCATTAATACCCGATATCGTTAATTTTGAACCTAATTTATTCACCATGACTTGGTCATAGTGGTAAGGAAGCTCAATTATAGCCACCTGTACGCCATCCAATTGTTCGAAATGAACGTCCGTACTGTTACCAGCTTTCCACAAGAAGGCATCGTTACTGGTACTGTGGATTTTAATACCGTTGTTCAAAACATAAACATTGTCACCCCCACCACCATACACGTCAGCATAACCACCCTGCTGAGTACTGATATCAAAGAAGTTATCTTCATCTCCACCTCGGATTACAGAACCCTTTTTGGCGTTGACAATGGAAATATTTTCAATGTTATTAATCGTTAACGTTTTATACCAATTAATAAGCTTTCCTGTTTCCGCATCATTATGTTTGGAATCAACCAGTTCCGCTCTGTTGTTACCTGTATCAACGTTAACCAACAGACCACCCGCGTCCCAGATCAATGTATCCGTGCCTGCACCACCATCAATCACCTTCACCTTAGCATTCGTTGTCAAGTTAAAAGCGTCTTGTTTGTTGCCACCGGTAATACGGTTCAACTCGGTGGTATCGTCCAGATTAAATAAGTTCTTACGATCCGCATCCCCCGTAATATCTGAATTCGGTTCTGCTCCTAATTCTGCCCAGACGGTACTACCATGGCTGATAATATCTGAACTAATTTGCTCTAAATTCGTGTAACTGACTCTTTGTTGTAATAAGTGTTCCCACTCACTATGAGATTGAAGAATACCGTATTCAACAGTGTAATCACGATTGCGGATATTCAAATACTTATGACCATTTTTGGCAAAAAGATCGGATAAGAAACGTTTTGTTTCTGCCCAATTATCTAGCAAGCTATCTTCCATTACGTTAGCCGCTTCTGAACCTTCTTTGCGTGCTTTCGCTCGTTTCAAACCCTCAGTTTCAACACCTATCCAAGCAGCAAAGAACTGGTGTACCTTATCTCCGACATTGTCGAAATATTCATCATATTCGGCAACTTGCATGGCCCCCTGCACGATACCAGTAATCAAAAATGCGGCGGCAGCAATCGCAACACCAATAGGACCGGCCGCTGAGGCAATGACAGCCAGCGTAGAACCTGCGGCTGCAGCCGCAGCAACGGTTGTACCAACCACAGCAGCTGAAACTGATGCCGCTATAGACACGCCTGTCAGTGCAACACTAGCCGCTAAGGTAACGGTTGAAATCACGGTATTAGCCACTAACGATTTATATTCGTAACTACCGGTATCTCCGCCATTATTCCAGAAATCCTTCCATTGCAAACCAATGGCTGTCAGAGAAATCGGGGCAAGCACCAGATCCAGTACTCCTGCTTTCACGCTTTTACCTATGGTTCCTAAGGCATGTCCAGCTGTTTTAAATGCTTGGCTGATCCCCTTACTTAGCACCGTTGGCAAGGCGATCCCTCCGACCATCTCGGTCAATGTCAGTGCTTTACTTTGAACTGTCATTTCGGACCAGTCAGATATGACAGAACGAATGGCGTTCAACGTTTCAAAGATATTAAACGCATTGTCACCAGTATCCACTGCTTTGCTCAGTTTAGAGGGGCGTACGTTACTCTTCAGCGACTGGCCTAATTGTCTCAAACTCAAATCATCCTGATTTTGCAACGTTCGATAAATGCCCTCAAGAAGAGTCGGATCCACTTTCAGCATGCCCGAAATCATACGTAAACGATCCGTATTAGTACCCGTGCTTATGATATTGCTGACTGTGGCTATATCAAGTGGCTCAGAGCGGCCATAAACTAATATTCCTTTGTCTTGCAGATAACGCTGAGCCTCCTCACGGCTCCATTGCGCCATATTGACCACATCATCGGCACCATCTAGTCCACGCACAGCCTTTCGCAAAGAGTCGGTGGCCGCTATTTCAAGCAACTGACTATCGGTCATTTGCGGATATTGAGCACGTAAATTAGTGAAATCTGAGGTAGAGAAATCCGTTAGACGCTCCGACAAAGCCGCTAATTCAATCACCTTTTGTGTGTCTGTATTAGTCAAATCAAAGCGCTGCTGTAATGTTGCTGCTAATTGATTTTGTTTGTGCGCTTTAACGGTTGTTGTAAGTGCATTACTGAAATCACTACTTACAACCAAGCTATCGGAGACATGACTGTCAATGAGATTGGCAATGTCTTTTGCGAGGTCGCCGTATTCAGGTTTATTATCAAGCACGAATGCATCGTTACCTTGCAAGAAAACGGATTCAATATCACCACCTTCTTGAGACAGGCGCTTCTTGAAAAGCGTCGCTAAGGCCGCTTTGTCCTGATCCGAGGCGCCCCCGGAAAAGAATTGCTCAATTCCGTCCCGATCAAACTTTAGACGAAACATTTCGGCATTTCCGGCATCCGTAAGAGACGTTAAGGTTGTCGTGGAAATATGACCGCCATCTATCAATACATTCGCATCGTAAAGTGCCGCAGCAGAAAGTGTTAAACCATCGACGGTCACATTGCCGAGCGCTGTCATGCGGCTCCTCTCGGTTTGGAAATTATCCGTCATGACCAATGCATTCAAATTTTTGAAAGATTCAAGCTGAGCCGCTTCTGCCAACAATAATTCGCTTACTTGGAACCCCATACTGTCGAGTTGATAATACTGAGACAAGGTTTGGTCCAATATTGTACTTTTTTGACTCAGTACTGATTGGATGGTTTGTTTAAGCAGATCTGGCGAGCTGGCTTCCAAGCGACCAATGTTCGGGTCATAGAAGAAATATTTAACCTGACCATTGATCGTTTTCTTCGCGACCTGTAAAGCGTGGTTGCCAGTATTGAGTACTAGGTATTGATCGCCACTGGCGGAGGCAAGGTTCGCAAAAACAGTGTCCAAACTCTGTTGGCCACGCGCCACAAATGCATCCGCCGTGCCCGTGCTTTGCAAGTTGTCTATCAGCAAACGAAAGTCAGTATTTTGCGTAAATTCGGTCGTAGAAATATCATTATGTTGGTTTGCCGAATCGGAGATAGCAGCACTGACAATCAGTGCATTTAAAAATGATTCACCGGTTTGAGCATCCGCTCCCTGAGACAACATATAGAGATAACCATAGCCAATCCCGGCACAGCGTCCATTTACCTCGCCTTCGCCAACACCTAAATAAAGCGATTGTGGAACATGGCGAAGTTGAATGTCAGCACCGGTATTACGTGCAGTATTAATAATGTTCGTTGTTGCGACGGATGTTTCACGGGTCATGATTTGCCAATCAATGACTTTCTCAACCAAATCCGCACCATTGTTGGTAATACCTAGCTCAACAGAGACGTCCCCACGTGATGCTTGATCAATAACATGTTTAAAATCAGCAAATTTCTCATCATCCAATGCTAAAGCATACACTTTCTGAAAATCAAAATTTTCACCATTCTCTGTTGGAAAAAACTCACTTAATACATATTTTTGAGCCGAATTCAGATCATTGTATTCCAAGCGTTTATCCTTGAGAGCCTCAAGGATGCCAACTATATAGCAGCCTTGATAACCAGACTGCTTCGGTAACGTTACCTGCTGTGAGGACAAAAAACCCGAACCTGGGATTGCAACTAGAGGCTCGGCGGCCAAGCTCGACAACGCCTGACTCCCAAGAGTGCCTTCTTGCAAAAAGTAGGGTCCAGAGTACCCACTTGCCATTGCCTCCAGAACAGAAAGACCTTCCTTCTGCACGATTTGCTTCAATACTGAGTGGGGTACTTGCACCACTTTAGTTATCTGGCTGTTTGCATCCTTGACCGAGTAATAGATTTGGCCGTTATGCATCTCAACCATATCAGAGGTAGCATCGCTATATAGAGTCCAAATGTCAGAGGCTATTAAGTCATGCAGTGCCAATTGATAAGCATCAGACAATTGTTGAATCTGTTCGACGGTTTCCGTTGACGCATTCGTACTCAGCTCACTTTTCAATTGTCGAAAATCTGACTCGCTATACTGCAATTGGCCTTGACCATCAATATCGAACATCAACTTGATTCGTTCAGCAAAATTTAATTCACCTATACCATTATTACTTTCAAGCGCTGCTTTAAATTTGTCATCAGTATCTGACCAATGTTTAATAAATCCACTGATATCCAATTTAGAACGATAGCTGTCTAAAATGATGTTTTTGGCGGTTTGTTGTGCTGATGCGACAGTTTGGCCTAATGCCATTTGATCCAACGGATTCCCGAGGCGAGACAACATGGCTTCACCACCGGATCGAGCCACGCCTTTGAAGTCTCTTAATTGTTTGTTAAATTCCGATTTATTATCTACCAGACGGTCACCTGAATAGGTAAACGTGGGAGTTCCAGTGGGTCGGGTTGAATCTGGTACTGCAGCCAAAGCATGAAGCTTCGCTATGGCACCATCAATATCAGTCACATCGTAAGATTGATTAACCAATCCTTTAATAGCATTAATTAACTGCGTTTTTTCTGTGCCATTTATGTGACCAAAGCGGGTATTGATGATGTCCAATAGAGCACTTACTTTTCGATCGATACCTGCTTGAACGTCCGTATCTGTAGCACTGAGTTTGTCTGCCCTTGCTAACATGTGAATACTGTTTTCTAGGTCTGAAACCAAGGGGCCATCTGAATAAAATACTTTTATACTGGCAGTTGTCTTTTCCAATGCTAACGAAGCATCACTATTGAATTTTAAAATCAAAGCATCTAAACCACCACTAGTAGTATAAGCGTGCTTCTCTGTAACGGAGAAAGAGGCAATTCGGAAATTATTTGAGTCTTGCGCTATTTGGTTAACAAAAACCTGATAATTTCCGTCATTACTGGTGTAGCTCTTTAGCTTGGCAATACCTTCTTGAGTCAATTCCAAAGAAATAGAAATGGGTTGTTGGGTTTTGAGCCAGAATGAAGAACCTAGGTTAGTATTCATGGTATTAACTTCGGCTTTCAACTCAGGGTGTTTTTTAATGAAAGCTTTCATGGCATCACGGAATTTCTTTTTATCGCCACTAACAAGGAAGTCTGAGTATTGGTTCAGCTCCATCAGTTGCGACGCATCGACTCCCTCCCTATTGGATAATTGCGACAGTTTTTCCTTGATATTCCCTCTATTTTCCGGGGTAGTGAAACTCGACAATTTAGTCAACTGTTCTTTTATTGCAGGCAAAGCCTCTAATAGCGCCTTTACTTTTGGTTGATCAAACAACCTACTCGTTTTTTGAACATCAATAGACCAGGTCACTTTATTGACACCACTCTCCCCGATTTCAAGTTTGTAACCATCTTTCGGCAGATAATTGCTTTCCATCCGATCCCAGTTTTTTGAAAATGTGTAATTTACACCGGTAACGGATCGACCCAAATCACCTCGGCTATTGGCGGTATTTTGCGTAGAAGTCGACGGATTATTATCATGATCAAAAGCGGGATCAGAATCATAATCACGTAATGCAACCCCCGCTGACACGGATAACGGGGTGAAACTTATTCCTAAGCTGTTAAAGAATCCTCGTTTATCCACAAACTCCTGACTCATCGCCTGACCGTCACTATAGATGAGGCGAGTGTCCTGCTTGGCCTTAAAAATATTGGCGTTGATGCCCAAAGCGGCGATGCTTATGGATGCAGAGCCACGAGCTTGACGATAATCTGAATCCGTTCCCGTACTGGCCCCTAACCCTATACCTGCCCCAACAGTTCCAGAAAAATCGACCGAGTGGTTCTTGTTAGTACCACTGTAAGCACTGCCCTTTTTAGAAATATCCAGCAGTTCGTAAGGATCCATTGTCCCGTTTAGTAGTTTTTCTAATGTTGATTGAATCGTGCCTTTATCATCTTTATCTATGCTTAAAGTCACCTTTTCTGTATGGGTCGCACCAAATTTATACGCCAGTGTGCCACTGGCACCGGCACTGACACTCAGTCCTCCACTCACCCCTATGGTAGCAATTCCTGCACCAGCACCAACAGAACCACTAACGGAAGGCGTCACGTCCACCGAGCGATCAAAGGCAATTTCGATGTCTACACCATTGGCGGTCTTCTTAATGACAAGCTTGTATTTATTACCTCCTCCAGCCGATACTTTCCCAGAGACACCTGCGAATCCAAATTCAAACGGTACTGTCGGTGTAAAGCCTGGTGCATGTGACCAACCGGCACCCAGCTCCGCCCCCAACTTCCATCCGGCATCTAGGGACAACACCTCCCCCTCCTTCATGCCATTAATAAGCTGCGCATAACGTGTTGCAACATGATCTTTAACAGCACCTTGCCGGGTCAACGCTCGAGTTAATTTAGATTGATCGTTCTGCAACCCTCCCAATAAATAGTCAATGCTTTTAAAGTAACGGTCAGCTTTATCGAGGCTGTTAAAATTGCCTTTTTGTAATTTGCTAATAGCGGCGTTTTTTTGAGCTGTCTTTATCGCTTCAATACTGGAATCTAATGTTTTTTTGACGCTATCGAGCTCAGTACCGCTCTTCAACAGCGCTTGAGCTAAAACGGTTGCATTCCGCGCCTGGTCCAGCATAGCGGTGTCGTTTACCAATTTACCCAGCAATGCGCTTACATCACCACTGCCAGGTGGTAGATAGACCCCTGCGTCTAATAGAGACTTTAATTGGGCCGCCACGCTGTCGTTGCTGCCAAAAGCAAACTCACGATATCCATATAGTCGATAAATAGCATTATCGTTGCTGTTCACCTTATTTTGATGAAACAATGAGTTAAACTCTTTATACGCTTTGGTTTTTGTCCAATTAGGGTTGTTTATTCCATTTGGTAGATCTAACTCAATTAACGTTCGTATACGCTTAATAATAGCGATGTGATCCGTGTCCATAGCGGCTTTAAACGCCAGAAAATTATTTTTTATATCTGTATGTAGCTGAGATTCTAACAATGCGGAGGGTCGACTCAATAAGACGTGGAAAGCAGTTTTTATCTCCTGTTTGGCTTGATTGATATCATCGTGATGACCCGATCTAGCATTAGTAGAGTGATAGCGAAAATGAGCCGCATTCCAGTTATTGAATTTCGTCAAAATGTTGTTTATGTTGCCCTTAGCGGGAATGTCTTGACTGAGTGTACTGGTAAGGCGGTTATTTTTCAGTTTACGACCGAATAGACTGTCAGCAGGAGTGTTAGCCCCAAAAAATAACACCTGATATTCATGTTTGAACCGACTAAACCTTAACTGATCAAACACAACATCGAAATCACGTGTAGTGCTGTCTTGGTAGGTTTGGGTCCAAAGATTATCAGAACCTCGTTTGTAGAGCTTACCATCGGCCGTTTTGCCGACCACTGAGCCATCGATTAATGTTTTCAACATTTGAAATTCACTGATATTTTGCTCAACGTCTGGCGTTACTAGTTGCCATGTGGAGCCTGTTCGAGAACTTTTTTCAAACACATTACCCTGATCACTAATCATCCACAGCGAGCCGTCTACTGCAACCGCCATACTTCGGGTGCCATTTGCACGGCTGTTAGGCGATGTTTGCTCACTGGCTGTTGTGGCTTCCATCCAACGAGATTGTTCAAAAAAATATTTTTTCCCGTCCGTGGTTTTTACATACGCATTCCCACTTTCAAGCAAACCAAAACCATCTGCCTTCTCTATTTTTCCGACATCGACCCAGTCAAATGGACCCGTCACCGAATCCGAATAAAACAATCTCTTCTTATTATCCAACAGCCACACCCGCCCTGAATCATCTCGGGCAGTATGCATGACAACCTCAACTTCAGCGGGAAATTCGGTCACCTTTAGGCTGACATCAGGAGTATTTTCGTCCCTTACCGAAATCAACGAAATTGTGCCGTATTGCTCATCCTTGATATCAAGCTTTTGGTACTTGCTGTCTTGGTCTAAAAAGTACACTGAACCAGAGGCCGATACGGTAAAGTCGCGAACGCCTTCCCCTAGAAATACGGCCTTAGCCACATAAAATTCATGACTTCCTCGCGCTGACGCTGTTACACCTGTTGTCGCCTCAAAGCCAAGATCATTTAGCTGGGCGAGAAAGCCGTCCTCCTTAAGAGCATACAACTTGCCATCAGCGCCCAATTTTAGTTTACGAGTACCATTGGTATTGGTTGAAACCCAGTTCGAAGATTGCTGGTCGTACATATAAACCGTGCCGTCATAAAGCGTAAACCGATGCCCTACTTCCGTCACAATCAAACCGTAGTCGTCAATGCCTGTTACCGAGTTAAAGCCACGAAAAGAAGCGTCGGTTAGCGAGGTGGTTATGTTTGAGTCCGGATCGTACTTCTGATATTGGTATTGATTATTGATCATGCCATTTAGGGTAACAATGTCATTATTTGGTGAGATCAAAACACTTTCAACGCCACTCACATCATTTACCACATAACCACTACTCGCTTGTTGATCGATACCTGACGCTGTCGGAACATCAAAACGTACTAACTTGCCATTAGAGGTAGCGGCAAATACGACGCCATCTTTCACCACAAAAGAGGTTAGTTTTCCCTCAATATTTGCAATATTGCTGGTACTTAGGCTGCCGCTCAAACGGCCTTGAAAGTGTAATCTACCATCAGCAGCCAGCACGTAAACCACACCATTAATAGCTTGTGCATCTACGGCAAAAGTATCTACTAAATCAAATAGTCGATACGTAGTACTGCCATCTTTTTCTAGTATTAATACTGAGTCGCTACCGTCTATTGCGATCGCAGTACCGTCTGCATTTCTCTTAAGGTTACTAAGATTGCTGTATTCGGTAGGCCGCCAATCTTGAGAAGCACTTTTATGGTATAAAATCCCATCTTTCAATAAATAATGGTCATTGATCGATACTGATACTTTACCGCTGACCAAATCAAGATTATTAGTTTGAATCTGCTGACTAACATCCACAGTAGACGTACGGCCAATTTCAATGCCATTTTTATTTAAAGCAATAAAGCTGGCTTTACCTTGTGCGTCAATGACCAGCCGACCGTATTTCAAGTCAGGAAAAACAGACAGATCCAGTATTGGCTCAGCTGATTTATACATTGCGGATAAGTTATTGTTGCTGGAATACACATGTAAATAACCGCTTTTATCCAAAGCAAAGGCACTGCCGTTTGAATCTGTGTGGATAGCAATATAGTTAGCGTTAGTACCGTTAAAAAAATCAAACATAGCATTGGATGCTGTCACATCCAAGTTGCCGTCGGCATCAAAAGCGGTAACCTCTAAGGTGCCGAATTTGGTTAACCCCCACACTAATTTAGAGTTCTCACCACCATTAACAATTTTCACATCACGTAGCTTTACGCTGGTACGAACCGTACTTGCATCACCATGTGAAGATACAAAGCGGAACTTATTCTCATCCACTTTATAGGAAACAAATGTACCATCATTGGCAACTTCGATATGACTTGAGCTATGTTGATAAGACAATTCGATTTTTTCATTGTTGGTACGAGCAAAAATCAACTGACTTTTTTTCGGAGGAAGATTTGATTTACCTATTTGAGCAGAAAACTGTGGAGAGCCTTGATTTAATTCAATATACAATGCGTGAATATTACTTTTTATAGCATTGAAATCTGACGCTGAAAAAGCATTATTCAAAAAAGTTCTTAATGCGTTAGCGGTACTCATGTCATTCTGATAAGACTGAGTTTCTGCATTATAGACTTGTACTGAAATATTGGCAGGATAATCAGACCAGTCTACTTTAAATATTTCACCATCACTGTTCGTTATAGTACGAATATAATTTGTCATAGCTTTATCTCCAATAGGTTGAGTTTTTATTTTTGTTTTTAAAGCATTACTTTTTTTCTTTACTCAGTCACAGCGACTAAATAGACCTATCTATTCAGTCGCTGTGATGTAAAACGGATGAACTTAATAATTTGTTTAACATTAAGTAGCGGCTTGCAGAGCCCATAATTTTGCATATAGACCGTCTTGCTCTAGTAGCTCTTCGTGATTGCCCTGTTCGACGACCTGCCCTCGGTCAAGTACTAAAATACGGTCGGCATTGCGTATCGTATTCAACCTGTGAGCAATACTGATAACCGTACGGCCTTTGGTAATAGCATCAATATTGGACATCACTGCGGCTTCCGATTCGTAATCCAGAGCACTCGTCGCTTCATCCAACAAAAGAATTCTGGGGGCCGTCAGTAACGCTCGGGCCAATGCAATACGCTGGCGTTGGCCACCAGATAGTTGCCCTCCTTTCTCACCAACTTGAGTGTTGTATCCTTGTGGTAGTTCCTCAATAAAGGTTTCTGCACCTACTAATTTAGCGGCATTAGCCACCTCGACGTCAGTCGCTTGCGGCTTACATAAACGAATATTGTCGGCAACCGTACCTGCAAACAGCAAACTTTCTTGTAAGACCACTCTCATATTTCGTCGTAACGCCACAGGATCAGCAATCGCCAGATCAACACCATCAACCAATACACGGCCTAGCTGAGGTACATAAAGTCTCTGCAACAACCGTGTTAATGTTGACTTACCTGATCCTGATGGACCGGTAATGCCAATAAATTCGCCTGGTTTAATCTCCAAATTAAGATTACGCAGCACCTCCTGATCATCTTCTTGATAGCGAAAGCGTACCCCTTGGAATGAAACAGCGCCTTCCATCTTTGATACAGATGCAATACCAGTACTTCCTCCTTCACTCTCTTCTTCAAGAATGTCTCCGATACGGCGTAAGGAGATTAACGTATGCTGAAAATCCTGCCACACCTGAGCCAATCTCAAAATAGGTTGAGTCACATGACCGGATAACATATTAAAAGCCACCAACCCGCCAGGAGTGAGTTGGCCGTCCATCACCAATGTGACGCCCCACCAAAGAAGCACCGCAGACGCAATTTTTTGAATTAATCCAATTCCTTGTCCTGCCCAAATACCCACAACCTTGGCGCGAAAACTTGCTCGTACAAAGCCGGCTAATTTTTGCTCCCATTCGTTCAAAACACTCGATTCGGTTGCTGTGGTCTTAATCGTTTCTATGCCGGTCACGGCCTCATTTAAAAATGCCGTATTATCGGCGCTAAGTTCATATTCTTGGGTAACCCTTGAACGCAGTATTGGACCAATGAGAAGCCAAAATAAGAAATAAAGTACCAACGAACTAAGTACTAGCCAGGTCAGCATAGGTGCATAAAGAAACATCACAGCCACAAAAAGACCAATAAAAGCCATATCCATCACCATAGTCAGTGCTGACCCCGTCAAGAATTGACGAATTTGATTCATCTCTTTGACTCTGGCAATAATCTGTCCGGTTTGTCGTTGCTGAAAATAGGTAAGTGGTAATCCAATAAGATGTTGGTAAAGTCTGCTTGATAATTCAGAGTTGACCTTGCTGGCTAAGTTGGCAAACAACCAGCTGCGTAAAAAACCGTAAATAGGTTCAAACACTGCCAATACCAGTAATGCAAACCCCAATACCTGAAGACTCGACAGGCTTCGGCTAACCAATACCCTGTCAATGACATTCGCAAACAACATTGGGGTTACCAATGCAATCAGTTGCAACATTAGTGATACCAATAACACACTGCGAAACTGAGACGCATGCTTACGGACAGATGGAATAAACCAACTGAAACCGGTTTTTTTCTTGCTATCCGATACTTTTTCGAGTGCTAGTAGCACCGCTTCACCTTGCCAATGCTTGCTGAAAACGCTTACTGGATAACAGCGACTACCACTCATAGAGTGATAGAGCATCACGCTTTCATCACTAATTTCTTCAAGCACAGACCAACTGCCACCAGTAACCACTAATAACGGTAGTGGTAGAGCCTGCAATCGATCGACTTTAGTTTTTATGGAACGTGCTCGCAAACCTATCCAGCGAGCACAACGACAAAGATCCTGACCATTTATATCTCCTTCGTAACGGCCCAATTGATGGCTCAACTGATCAGGCTCTACGGTCAAGTTGAAATGGCGGGCAGCATGAGTCAACGCTTCTATGGCAGAATCTGAAGTTGAAGTTGAAGTTGAAGTTTCATTTACATGCAGCGATGAATTAAGTTCGAGATCATTAACGGCCATAATTAACGCTCTCTCATTGCTTCAGATTGGTACTGCTGCAACGGGCTTAATAAATAATCAATCACACGCCTATCGCTAGTGCGAATTTCTCCTACTAGACTCATCCCTGCTTGTAGAGGAACAGCCACGTTCTCCACTATTATGCTACTGCTAGCAAGTTTTATTCTTGCCGTAAAAACCATACCTAGTTGCTCATCCTCAATAGCATCCCGTGAAACATGTATAACCTCCCCTGGAATTGTGCCATAACGTGTAAACGGAAAAGCATCCACTTTAAGCGCTACTTGTTGTTTCTCGCGGACAAAACCAATATCTTTATTAAGTACTTTCACTTCTGCTTCAAGCTGCATCTTGGCAGGCACTATCACCATTAATTGTTGTGCTGATTGCACCACGCCACCCAAAGTATGCACGGCTAATTGCTGTACAACTCCGTCAACGGGTGCAACCAGATTCATCAGACGTCGTTTTTCCTTTGCTATCACCAGCTGCTGAGTTAATCCTCCTATTTCAGCCAGCACTTCATTCAGCCGATCATTATATTTACGTTTAGTTTCTGCTAAATAACTACGTCTTTGTCCCTTTAGTTCATTGTATTGCATCTGCAATACCTTCAATTCTGCGTACTGCTCAGTGAGCACTCGTTCTGACTCCAACTCTTCTTTAATCTGCTCCAGTAGTTCCAATTTTGGGTAATAATTTTGTTCAGCAAGAGCACGCTGAATCTCAAGTCGCTCATTAATATTTGTCGAGAGCTTTTGTAATGCTTCGATCTGCCAATTACTGGCATTGACTTTTGCTAGGTTTGTATCCATTTGAGCATCTAGATTCGCCAGATTAGCTTGTACCTCTTGCCATTCACTAATCAAATGTTCATGTGTCAAAGCGATGTCCGAAGCAGAAAAATCAGATATCACTTTAAAATTCTCAAGCGGATTATCTGTTAATAGCGCTTGCAGACGAGCCTCTCGTAACCGTTGGTAATCAAGTCGCTGTTTAAGTTCTTGTACTGAAGCTGTCGCACCAACTGGATTTAAGCTGATCAACGCATCTCCGGCGCTGACCATTTGGCCATCACGGACATTAATCGCTGTAATCTCTCCAGACTCTAAGGATTGAATTATTTTTGAATGACTGGAAATAATCAGTCGCCCTTGTGTAGTGGCATGAATATCCAAACGTCCAATGAATGACCATATGATGACAACCAACAGTAATGATGTGAGTGCTACTGCTGTTCGTCGTGCCCACGGAGAGGGCGGACGTTCAACAATTTCCAAGTAACCTGGCTGAAACTCATACTCTTCACTGGAACGTTGTAACGTCTTCCGCTCTTGACGTTCTTGCTGCACAGCCTGACGTACTGTATTGAGATATTTTCTTAACATCAGGCCGTTTCCTTACGTAATTCTTTTTGTAACTGCCACAAGCGAGAGTAACAACCTTCCCCTTTAACCAGTTGGTCATGCTTACCTGACTCAGTGATTCTCCCTTTCTCCATGACAATAATGCGATCACAGTTACGCACAGTCGATAATCTGTGAGCGATGGTGATAACCGTTCTACCACGAGAAATATCGTCCATATTATCAAGTATGAGAGCTTGCGATTCGTCGTCCAGCGCGCTGGTCGCTTCATCAAAGATTAGGATTTTAGGGTTGGCCATTAGCGCTCTAACAATTGCAATGCGTTGTCGCTGTCCACCGGATAATGAGCTGCCACCTTCTGCTAGAATCGTGTCATAACCTCGAGGAAGTTGCAGAATAAACTCATGAGCACCGGCTAACTTTGCAGCGCTAATGATTTCGTCCAAAGAAACAGTGGGGTCTTTTATCGCAATATTGTGACGAACACTTCGATTGAACAAATAGCTTTCTTGTAACACCACACCAATTTGTCTACGCAGATAGTTTGGGTCTAAGCTTTGTAATGACATTCCATCGATTTGAATGTCACCGCTATCAGGAATATAAAGTTTTTGAATCAACTTTGTCAGTGTAGATTTACCCGAGCCAGAAGGTCCGACAATACCAATCATCTCGCCATGGTGTATTGTCAGGTCGAGCTCTTGTATGACAGGAGAGTGGTCAGGCTGGTAGCTGAATACCAATTGTTTAAACTGTAACTGGCCAACGAGTGGCTTGGCAGGAACCATACTGCCAAGCGATTGTTCAACAGGTATATTCAGCATATCTGCGAGTTTATCAACAGCAACACGTGCCCGAACAAATTGTTGCCAAAGCTCAATAAGTTTAGCGATTGGTTGACTGACATGGGACGCCATCATATTAAACGCAATCAATTGACCTATAGTCAGCTCCAGCTCCATGACTTGGTTGGAGCCGACCCAGATAATACTGACGCTGGTTACTTTTTGTAGAAGAATAACCCCGTGATTAACGAGACTGTTAAGTGTTTGAGTTTTAAAGCTCGCGACCACCATATCCGCTGTTTGTGATTCCCAGCGACGCTGCATACGAGGCTCTACCGCCAAGCTTTTAATGGTTTCAGCGCCACTCACCGTTTCATTAAGAAATGACGTATTCATCGCCTCAGTTTGAAACTGACGCTCAATGCTTGCCTGTAAGGGAGAGGTACTATAGCGGGCTAATAAAAAGTAGAACGGCAATGACGCAAGTACCAAATAGGTAAGAATGGGAGACAGCCAAAACATGACAACAAAGAAAACCAGGGTGAATACGACATCGACACAAAGAGTTAACATAGAGCCGGTTAGAAAATCACGAATACTATCAAGTTCTTGAATGCGAGTTATGATCGCTCCTACTTGGCGATGCTTGAAGTAGAGTAGCGGTAAGCCCAACATGTGACGAAATAACTTAATACCCAGATTAATATCGATTCGATTTGAAGTATGAGCAAATAGATAATCACGTAACCCTTTCAGTACAATTTCAAATATACCAACAACTAATAATATAAATACCAAGACATCCAATGTTGATAGTGCGCGGTGTACCATCACTTTATCCATGACTAGCTGAAAGAACAACGGCGTGGCTAATGCTAGTATCTGTAACATCAGTGAGAACAACAATACCTCACCAATCAGTTTACGATGACGAATAAATTCAGGGATAAACCATGAAATATCAAAGCGCTGTTTAGCATCTTGTAATGAGACTGTCTCACCGCTCCATTGCGTTTTTAGAGTATCATGTGTCAATATTTCAGGTGTCATAGAGTCAGGTCTTTGTATTAATGCCTGCTCATTTGTCACTCGTGCTAAAATGACAAAGTCACCTCCTTTTTGAAGATAGGCTATCGGCAACATGTGTGACGTTATGTCATCATAATTTAAACACTCAAAACGAAAAATACAGTTATTCGCTTTTCCATATTGTTTAACAAGGGTTTTTAATGTTGATTTCCCAATAAACTCCGGTTTCTGTTTTAACTGCTTTCCGCCCGCTAACTGTAAAAGTAAATCACAACAAGCTAATACTGAATGAACATCTTCACTGCCTTTATCAGGATCAACCATGTTATCTCCACTACATAATTTCAAGCTGAATTTCAACTTGAATACGGTTACTTATTACAGTGGAAAACATTAATATCAGAATATAATAAACAATCCTAATGTTTTTCTTAATAAACAATAGTATTTATAATCTACCGTTATGTTTATAAAAAACATTTACGTTCATAATCAACAATAACACTTATAACTAAAAGTCATATTCATAATCAAAAGTCATGTTTATAATGAAAAATATGAATAAATCTTTGAATCTTATCATGCTATATAAACTCACCTTGCCGACAGCGAGTTCAACAACAAACGTCATAAAACACGCAAAGAAATTCTTCTTTCTCGCATGGATGAGTTGATACCTTGGAATTAATTAGAAGCGGTTACAGAATCGCATTACCCAAAATCTGGTAACGGAAGGGGAGTATTTTATCTTGTTGCTTTTTACCAAGCACAATAGGCTTTTTGAAAATACACTCTAGAAAAAATAAACAGCCAATCCGAACTGAATATATAGGGACGGGGATTCTAGCGAAGATAGAACATCCTTTTAAAATCATTAGATTTAAGTTTTGGTTTAGGAAAATCATTAATCGAGATTTGCTTAAGGATAGCAGTAAACTTGCACTACAGTTCCCTCATAAACGCATTTAGAGTCGACAATATAATACGAGAAGAAAGGGATTAATTCGTAAAAAAACCACCGAACTAGATTAAATCATCTTAATTTGTAGTAGGAATTGATAAAACAACCTAATTAGTTGTTATTTTAGAACAGTTAAAGAAAATAAAGACCTTAAGTCAATTTTATCGTAGGTTCTCTAACACAAAAAAAAAGACTTCATAAAATACACAATCATAGTAAATGCACCTTAAGAAACCATCAAACCTACATTTAAAAATGCATTTACCACAGAAATAAAAAAGCAGGTACAAGACCTGCTTTTTTAAAGAACTAATTTTTTTAAAGTCAAAGGCTTCGTTTTAGAAGTCGAGTGACTCTTCAGCCGCTTCTTCTACATCAGCGGTTTTAGCGTCAACCTTGCCTTCGGGTTTGGTTTTCTTAGGCAGTAGATCTTCACGTACTTTCGCTTCAATCTCTTTCGCCATGTCTGGATTGTCCGATAAATATTGTGCGGCGTTAGCTTTACCCTGACCAATTTTATTACCAGCATAAGCGTACCAAGCACCGGCTTTATCTACAAAGCCTTGCTTAACACCTAAGTCGATAATCTCACCCATGCGGTAAATACCTGCACCGTAGTGAATTTGGAATTCTGCTTGTTTAAATGGCGGTGCAATTTTGTTTTTCACCACTTTCACACGCGTCTCGTTACCGATCACTTCCTCGCCTTGCTTAACCGATCCGATACGACGAATATCCAAACGAACAGAAGAATAGAATTTAAGCGCATTACCACCGGTGGTGGTTTCGGGTGAACCAAACATGACACCAATTTTCATACGAATTTGGTTAATAAAGATAACAAGACAATTGGCATTTTTGATCGAGCCCGTTAGTTTACGCATTGCTTGAGACAACAAGCGAGCTTGAACACCAACAGAAGAGCTACCCATTTCGCCTTCAATTTCTGACTTAGGAACAAGCGCGGCTACCGAGTCAATGATGATCACATCAACACTGTTTGAGCGGACCAACATGTCCACAATTTCAAGTGCTTGTTCACCCGTGTCTGGTTGCGAGATCAGTAGATCAGCAATATTAACGCCAAGCTTTTCTGCATAAGAAGGGTCAAGCGCGTGCTCCGCATCAATAAATGCACAGGTTTTGCCTTGTTTCTGAGCTTCTGCAATAACACTTAAGGTTAATGTTGTTTTACCTGAAGACTCTGGTCCGTAGATTTCACAGATACGACCATAAGGAAGTCCACCAGCACCAAGCGCAATATCCAGACCTAACGATCCAGTAGAAACAGTATCAATATCGAGCTTAGCGCCTTCGCCCATCTTCATGATGGCGCCTTTACCAAATTGACGCTCGATTTGAGACAGCGCTGCGTCCAGCGCCTTTTTCTTGTTGTCTGCGATAGATGACATAGTGGAATCCTTGTGGCTAATTTTCGTTGGAGTAACTCTAGCGTTTTTTTTTGAGAAGCTCAAGAAATACTGTATATAAAAACAGTATTATTTTTAAAGATTATTCAGCACCTCTTTTATTCCTTGAAGAGCCGCTAAAACAGTTGCTTCTCTGATAGCTTGTCGATTTCCCGGAAATTGATACCGTGTTACTTTGACGGGTCGCCCCGTTAACTGCCAACCAATATAAACACAGCCAACCGGCTTCTCTGGCGAGCCTCCCGACGGACCAGCAACACCACTAACCGCAACAGATAGGTCACCACCTAGTTGCAAAGCACCAGCGCACATCTCCTTTACCGTTTGCTCTGAAACCGCACCAAAGACTGATAAAGTCTCCGCTTTTACAGATAAACCCTGCATTTTTGCTTCATTTGCGTAGCTAATTACGCCACCAAAAAACCATGATGAGCTGCCCTCTATGTCGGTACATACGGCACCGATAAGACCACCAGTACACGATTCTGCGGTCACTAATAAAAGGTCTTTTGCCTTTAACATCTCGCCAACTTGGTCGGCTGACTGTGTCATTTTTTGCATCTGATTCATTATGTTTATCCCTTAAATCCTGAGCCAATATCCCGTAGAATAACGCTCTATTTTTTGGATCACAATCGAGCATCGCAAAATGAGCAAAGTAACAGAAGATAACCATACACCGATGATGCGCCAATACTTCGGCCTTAAATCTGAGCATCCAAACCAATTGTTATTTTACAGAATGGGAGATTTCTACGAGATTTTCTATGACGATGCCAAACGCGCCTCTCAATTGCTTGATATTACACTCACATCTCGTGGTCATTCTGGTGGTAAACCTATTCCAATGGCGGGCATTCCTTATCACGCTGCCGAGAACTACATTGCTCGCCTCGTTCGTATGGGTGAATCGGTTGTGATTGCAGAACAAACTGGCGACCCCGCCACCAGCAAAGGACCTGTTGAGAGAAAAATTGCGCGCATCGTCACGCCAGGTACTATTAGTGACGAAGCCTTTCTGGAGGAAAAACGCGAAAATTTATTATTGTCTCTTGCTCATCAATCTCGCAAAGGACTCGATGTTTTTGGCTTCTCTTACCTCGATATGGCCAGCGGTCGTTTTTGCCTGTTTGAAGTCGATGGTCATGAAGCACTTGCCAGCGAATTACAGCGTTTATCGCCTATGGAGATTTTAGTCTCTGAAGACTTCCCTGCACGAGATAGGTTAAAACTTGAGAAAGGTGTCTCAGAGCTTGGTCCTTGGCATTTTGATTATGAATCCAGCTACCGCCAATTGATTCAGCAATTTAACACCAAAGACTTATCTGGTTTTGGTTGTGAAGCCCTCACCGCGGCCATTGCGTCGGCTGGCGCATTACTTCAATACGCCAAAGATACTCAGCGTTCGGCGTTACCACATATTCAATCCATCATGGTTGAGCATAAAGATGACTCAGTATTAATAGATGGTGCCACCCGACGTAATTTGGAAATCGACATAAACTTAACCGGTGGCACGACGAACACCGTGGTTGAAGTGTTGGATGAATGCGCCACACCGATGGGCAGTCGTTTACTAAAACGTTGGCTGCATACTCCGATCCGTGACTTAAACGAAATTCAATCACGCCAACAAGTGGTTGCAGAATTACAAATAAAACAAGCTTACGATACGCTTAAAACGCCATTGAAAAAAATTGGCGATTTAGAACGTATACTTTCTCGCGTCGCCTTACGCTCAGCACGACCTAGAGATTTACTGCGTCTAAAGTTTGCTCTCGAAGCCATACCCGAGATCAATATTTTATTAGAAGGCGCCACAACGGAACGACTCTTAGAGCTCAACCAGCGCATTCTCGCCCAACCAGACATCACCAAAACATTGACCCAAGCACTGGTTGAAAATCCTCCTTCTGTGGTCCGTGATGGTGGTATTTTCGCAAAAGGCTACGACGACGAACTGGACGAACTCCTATCCTTATCCACCAATGCGACGGACTTTTTAGCGGAAATGGAGCGCAGCGAAAAAGCTCGTACTGGTATTAGCTCACTTAAAGTCGGATTTAACCGTGTTCATGGCTATTACATTGAAATCAGTCGTCTACACTCAGACCAGGCACCGGTGGAATACATTCGTCGTCAGACCTTAAAAAATGCTGAGCGCTTCATTACCCCTGAGCTAAAAATCTTTGAAGACAAAGCACTCAGCGCCAAGTCCAAATCACTCGCGAGAGAAAAAGAGCTTTACGAGGGACTACTAGACCAACTAAATGAAACATTAAGGGAATTACAAACCACCAGCCAAGCGCTCGCTCAGCTAGATGTAATGAATAATTTTTCAGAACGCGCTGATGTTTTGAATTTCGTCTGCCCAGAATTACACAACCGTGGCGGCATTCAAATCATTGGTGGCCGTCACCCTGTAGTGGAAGCCGTCATCTCCGAACCCTTCGTTCCCAATGATCTTGAACTCAATGAAAAACGCTCTTTGTTGATGATTACCGGCCCTAACATGGGCGGTAAATCGACCTACATGCGACAAATCGCCTTAATCACCTTATTAGC
>CAXBGJ010000019.1:0-28122 GCA_963975045.1 uncultured Marinomonas sp.
TTTTTCATAATGTGTTAAACGATATTGTATTAACCTATAAATCCACCTTTAAAAACCGTGTAGGGATTAGCCTTGTAGTCGAATGCCCAAACGACATTGAAATGATAGGGTACCCTGGCGCAATGTCTCAGATTATTCAAAACCTTTTTGATAATGCCTTTGAATATGCTTTTCAGCGGTCAGCAAAGGGCCAGATATCGATTACGGCCTCAAAAGAAAAGGAGAGTTTAATCTTCTCCTTTGAGGACAGTGGTAATGGAATATCGCCAGATGTTTTAGACAGCGTTTTTGAACCATTCATCACCACAGGCCGTCAAAATCACCATACAGGGTTAGGGTTGCACCTAGTAAGCCAATGGGTCCATCAACTGATGAAAGGCCACATTGAGCTGATTTCTGAGGTGGGGGTTGGTACTAAATTTATCGTCACCATCCCTTTAAAGCAGAGCCTTGAATACGTCGAAACCTAATTCGTCTTTTAGGTTAGTGGGTCGCATTTGTGTGTGGGTTGTGTTGTCGCGACGTTATTGGGTGCTCTCATATTCCTTTTACGAACCGCACGTGACGACGCCAACATAAAACGTTAGGTTTTTGGCTTAGGGCTGGCCATCCAGCCTAACATTATCCAGATAATACAAATCATCAAAATGACGTACAAAGGCGCTTGCCAAGATCCCTGCCAATCATAAAGCGCACCGATCAATACCGGCCCGACGGCCGCAAGTGTATAGCCAATGAGCTGCGCCATACCGGATAATGCCGCCGCTTGCTTTGGGCTGTTTGTTCTTAAACCAACGAAAGACAATCCTAAGATAAAGCCCATACTGGTACCGAAGCCGAAACAAACAGACCAAAGACCAGACCAGTTAGGTAGAAACAAAAAACCAAAAACACTCAAACACGTTAAGCTCGTCGCAGATAAACAGAGCCGTCTATGGCTTCCTAAACGACTGAGGAAAGGCGCTAGAATCAACGAGGGCAACGCCCCAGCGAGTTGTAAATACCCCTGATACAGTCCAGCGGTTGAATCTGTGTAGCCATTGTTTATTAAAATAGACGGCACCCAAGCCACCACTATGTAGTTAATCAGCGAATTGAACGCGAGAAACCCAGCCACTTGCCAAGCCGTGACAGAGCGCCAAACCTTTTGAGTGATCTCGACTGTGCCTGTTTGTGGTATTTGATGTTGAGTGATTTTAAAACAAAACCACGCGATCAAAGGCAAGAGAATCAGCGCCATTTGGCAAATTAGCGCAAATGACCAGCCACTCATACTGGATGATGCCATCGGCAGTACGATGGGGTTTTGCTCTGCGAACAGACTTAATGGTACGGCGAAACTCGACATCAAAAAACCGCCGATGCTCATCATTAATACGTAAATCGCCGTAAGCTGAACAATGTGATTCGGGAACTCACGTTTTAATAAACTGGGCAGTAACACATTACCAATGGCAATCCCGGCACCAATAAACACGGCACCCAAATACAAGGTGCTAATTGAGCCAAAAGAACGAATAATCATGCCAATGGCAATCAGACCGACGCCCGAGGCAAGAAGGCGTTCAATCTGAAAATACCGTGTGAGCCAAGAAGTGACAGGAGCGAATAGAGCGAATGCTAATAATGGTAAGCTGGTCATCAACCCTAATTGAGTACTGCTTAGCTGTAAATCTTGGCTAATTCGATCCAATAATGGCGGGAGTCCTGTCACCGGCCCTCGCAAATTTAACGCCACTAAAAAAATAAATAACAATAAATACGCAGCATCGTGTTGCGCTAAGCGCTGTAAACGTTTCATTTCTGTTCCATCAAGGTATTGGGTAAATACAACCCGTAAAGCGTGGTTGTTGGGGGCGTATTATAGATGTTAGTCTCTTAACTTAATTAAGATACTTGGACAAAAAATTGCTAAATACAGACAATGAATCATCGCGTCTTGTAACGGATCTAAACTTTGCAGACGAGTACCCTCAGCGAGTGTTGGTATTACGCTCAAAAGCGGCTCCGCATATTGAAGAAACTCCGTGGCACCGGCATCAAAAAGGCCAGCTTGTTATGCCATTGACGGGGGTTGTGACCAGCTTTATTGACGATAAAATGTGGTTGGTTCCACCACGTTGTGCGGTTTGGATTCCTAGCATGGTGATACATCGAAATCAGATTTCACCCTGTGCGGATGTTTGTATGCTGTTTGTGGATTCAACCGATCTTTCTATGCCAGATAAGGCCTGTACCCTAACGGTCACATCGCTATTAAGAGAATTGACCACGTCATTGGCCACCCAAGAACCAGACTACGAAGCAGGTTCTGCGACAGACAGACTGGTCACGGTTTTGCTCGATCAGTTGGTTGAACAAGAGCGCGAAGCGTTTGATTTTCCTATTCCTGATGAGCCAATACTTAATCGTCTTGCTTTAGCCTTGCTCGCCAAACCCAGTGAAAAACGCACGTTGGGGCAATGGGCTAACGATTTTGCCATGAGCGAGCGAACGTTGGCGCGGATGATTAAACGCCATGTTCAACTGACTTTTGGTCAATGGCGCAGCCAGCTTCACATCGTTCTCGCGTTACAGAAGCTCGCCGTTAATACACCAGTGCAAACCATATCAGAAGAGCTTGGTTATGAATCTGTCAGCGCGTTTATTACCTTTTTTAAAAAGGCGTTGGGAAAATCACCAAGGCAATATCGAGTAGAACGATGGGGAAGTTAGTGTGCAAATTTCAATACAACCACGCCGAGAATGATGAACAATACGCCAAGATAACGGGTTAATGACGTTGGATCGCCATACAGCCAAATCCCTATCAGAAAAGTGCCCGACGCCCCAATTCCAGTCCAAACAGCGTAAGCGGTCCCCATCGGAATCTCTTTTTGCGCCAACCAAAGAAGCATGCCGCTAATCGTCATAAAGAAAATCGCGACGGCAATGCCCGTGACTTTCGATTCTCCAGATTGCGCCATCTTTAATCCAATAGGCCAACCAATTTCTGTAATGCCAGCAAGCAGCAAATATAACCAGCTCATTTTTATGATTCCTTACGACGAATAGTGGGGGATGAGTGAACAAGTTTGATTTTTATAGTATCAATAATTATGATGATTCAAAGTTAATAACTATCGATATTATTCATATGTTAAGTTTAGAACAAATCAAAATGCTGGTGTTATCCGCAGAGCTAGGGTCCTTTTCAGCGTGCGCAAGAAAGCTTGGCAAAGTGCAGTCTGCTGTTAGTCATGGAATAAGCAATCTAGAAGTCGATTTGGGCGTCGAATTGTTTGATCGATCGTCACGCAGCCCGACCTTAACCCCAGAGGGAGAGCGTTTACTACGCAGTGCGAAAGCCCTTTTAGCGCAATCTCATGAGTTCGAAAAAATCGCTGAATCTATCCTGCGCAAAGAAGAAAGTACGCTAACCATAGCCGTGGACGATGCGTTATTAGCGCCCAATGTATCGGCGGCTCTCAAGCTATTTGCGCTTACCTTTCCCTATGTCCAGCTCGACCTCGTGTCTCTGGCTTCCCCCGATATCATCCACGCGGTTGCCGATGGCAATGTCGATATTGGCGTGATGTTTTCAGAAATTGAAGTGAATAAACAAGTCGACTTTTGCTATGTCGGTGGCGTGGATTTTATTGCCGTGTGTCATATGGAATTTCCTTTAGCGGGGCTACGAGTGTTGTCTGAATCTGACCTTGCGCCATTTCGACAAATTTCTGTGCGTGGATCGTTAAAAAAAGAACCGCAAGCCCTGATTAGCATGACGCCCAGTGCATGGTGGTGTTCCAGTAACTACGCCGTCTTGGAGCTGGTGAAACAGCAAATAGGCTGGGCCTACTTACCTGCATCTTTGGTTCAGCCGCTGGTTGAACAAGGAGATATTTGTAAGATTGAGGTAGCGTTTGACCACAAACCTTGGTCGGCACCCGTGGACCTTGTGTTTAAAAAAGGCGCCAAACGCGGACCTGCATATCAATGGTTTTTTGAAGCATTAAAAAATGCGTTCTCGGCGACGGGATAGAAAACATAAAAAATAATAAATTATTTAATAGATACAATAATATCCAAAAAATTCATTATTAACCTATAATAGATACCATTGTATCTATTTGTCTGGACACTTATTTCTATGAATCACTTTCTGTTACTGGATGATAACGATGTACAGCACGCGTTTTCGGCTCATCTTCGTCGTCTGCGGGAGCAGGAAAAGCTGTCTCGCGATGGGTTGGCCGAGCGCAGTGGTGTACCCGCGTCCACCATTAAAAAGTTCGAACTGACAGGACAGATTTCCTTTCGCCAGTTATTACTACTCTGGCAAAGCCTCGATGATCTATCGCGGTTCTTTGCCCTGACTCAAAACACCAGCAACCAACCTAGCATGCCAACGTCCATAGAAGAGGTGCTGAAAGATGGCTTTTAAACCGATTCAAAAACTAGTGGTTCAGCGCATGCTATCAACAGGAAATAGAGTAAATGTTGGTAGATTAGCGCAAAACCAACAAGGCGTTTTTTTTCAGTACGACGCGGATTATATTCAGCAATTTGGTAACGTATCGCCTATTACTCTAAACGCTAATACTGATTTACAACGGGCGCCAAAAACGCCCCATCACGGCGTTCATGGTGTGTTTGGCGACAGCTTACCCGATGGCTGGGGGCTGCTATTACAAGACAGAATATTTCGTCAGCATGATATTTTGCCTGCACAAATTACGGCAATGGACAGGCTCACTTTTGTCGGAGATTCTGCGATGGGCGCGCTTTCCTTTAGCCCTGAGTCGGACTTTAAGCAATACGATGATAGCGATATAGATATTCAGATACTTGGTTTAGAAGCGCAAAGCCTGTTTGACGGACAAACCGAAGAGGTATTGGCTGCTTTGGTTGCTGCTGGTAGCTCTGGTGGAGCAAGGCCAAAAGCCCAAGTGTATCTTGGTCCAGACCAACCCACTCGTTGGCGGACTCAAGCTCAAAAAAATGATGAAGCTTGGTTAGTAAAGTTCACCTCAAAAAATCTAGCGCTCGGTCATGAAGAAGGGGTATGTGAAGCGGCTTACCTTTCATTGGCGGCAAACGCAGGACTTCAACCGCAGGAATGGACACTGATAGAGGCGCCTGCAAAATCTGGCGCTAGCCATTGGCTGGCTTTAAAACGCTTTGATCGAGTGTTAAACAGACAAGGTTCGCTAGGTCGATTACACATGCACAGTGTATGCGGCTTATTAGATTCTGACTTTCGGACGCCAAGTTTAGATTACGAAGACTTGATTAAACTTAGTCGACACCTTTGTAAATCGCCTATGGTCGGTCAAATACAATTTCGTCGTGCCATGTTTAACCTATTTGCCTGTAATCAGGACGACCACAGTAAAAACTGGGCCTTCTTACAAGACGATAAGGGCACTTGGCAACCAGCCCCTTTTTACGATGTTACTTTTAGCCCTCATCCATTTGGCGAACAAGCCACGTCATTTGCGGGTTACGGCAAAAAACCACCATTAAAAGCCATTCAAAAACTCGCCACGACCGCCAGCTTTGCGAACTGGAAACAAGCTCAACACGCGATAGAAGAAGTCGTAGAATCTCTTTCTGGCTTTCGTGACGTCGCTTTATCGTTAGGCGTGAAACCCGATACCGTGCGTTTGATCGAGAAACAACTGGATGCCTGCTGGCAAGACAATAAAGGCTTATTGGGGTGATTTTAGATATGTTTAAAAAATACGAAAAAATAGACATGTCATAAGGATTTGCTCCTTTTTATGTCGAAAAAGTAAAAGAATTTCGACATGAAAACTTGATGTGTCGATGACATCGACATACGACACAAGATAGCAGTAATGTGAGTTTTAATGATACATAGTGACATTTGGAACCTATTGCAGTACTAGAACTGGAAGAGTGAACTTTTGATATTATGGGCTTTTGTCTCGAAGCCATCTAATCTAATAGGTTTTATGCGCTCAGGTACTCATAAGGAATTTATATATGGAACAACTGGAAGTAAGAAGTGCTTTGATGGGGGCGATTGAAAAAGATTGCCTTTTCAAAACGCTTGATGAGTTTGAGTTCAAAGAAGTTCATGTGGCAGAAAGCATCATAATCGAAGCTTTGGTCAACCTTCATAATGAGTCTATTTTGGGTTTAAATGCACAGTTTCTGCAGCTGAATAGATCTGAGGAGAGACAAGATTTTTATAGTCTAATATTCATATATTGCTCAGCGCTTCCTAAGTTAAATTGTTCCGTGATTGATGTGGTAAATGTCTTTATTCACCTTAAAAATGAAGACATTCCAGATGGTGATTTTGAACAAGCCTTTTTCCAATTTTGTAAACAGAATATCAATCGATCAAAAACCGCGTTGGACTATCTTTTAGAGCTGCCTGAAAAGAGTCATTTGTTGATTTCAAGTACAGTTATGGCTGCGGCAGAGTTTGATTCTGAATGGGTGATGGAACAACTTTCAGTCTTGATTCATCACCAAAGTGAAGACGTAAGGTGGCAAGCGTATTTGGCAACGGGGCGTGTACCTCTAACTGATGGTGAGATACCAAAAATACGTTTGGAGTTATTAGAAAAAGCGTTTATTAACGAGACTGAGGCAAAAGCAAAGTCAGGAATTCTTCGAGCTGCAGGTTTTTTGGCAAAGCAAACGCCATCTCTCTGGCCTCACGTTGATCTATTGTTAGACAAATGCCTTGAAGCGCTAGAGGTTGAACCCTTGCATGAGGCCTCCTATTTGCTAGCACATGGTAGGAAAGACGTTCCAGATGACACTGTTCAATTATTGCTTTCCTATCTAAAGCAAACTTCACCTAATCACGGTGGCATATTAAATAATCTTTCCTATTTTATAAGTGATGCAATAAAAGCGAATCACTTTTCTATGGCAGAAGAGTTACTTGAAGCCTTACTATTAAAAAACGAAGAGCTTCGAATTGATGATTTTCAGTTTTTAACTCATGAGCTTGCAAATGAGCGAAGTTCTGCCTTCCTAAACCAAATCACAACAAAATGGTTTCTATCTGGCGAGGTGCAACTCGGTAAAGCATTACATGATGTTGTTTCGAGTACTGGCCTAGACGGGAATGAGTTATCTATCGATCAGTCATTCTTGCCACTTTCTGATAATGAACTTATGTTCTTGGTTCAGAAAGCGATAGGTTGGTTTTATCTTCATCCTATTTCTGCTATCAGCTACTTACTTTCAATTCTTCCCCATGCATTATTGGATACAAAAAAACAGATAGGGCAATTAATCTATGACCCATTACTTCTTAGTTATATGGGAAAAGGTAAGAGCTATCTCGAAGAGAAATTAGATAGTCTTGATGATAGCCAGGTCATTGTGAAGCAGCTTTTGTTGGATTTGGACAACTACCGTTCAAACATACTCGATGCTTTTGACATAAAGGAGCTGAGAGCTCCCCAAAGAGAAGTTAACCTTTACTGGAAAGATTTCAACACGAAAATGTCTCACAGTATTAATAAGTCTAAAAAAAGTTCAATAATGGACTTGTTTACTACTCAAACCATTCTTTATGGTCATGATGTGATGAGTCATATTCATATGGGAAGTGAAACTAAGCGTTCTATCAATACAATGCATTCTTTTTCTCATTCTTCTGAACTTCCTAAGCTTAGTGTCATTGATCCAGAGGGTTTAGAGATTATGCTCAGAATGTTTCGCACCGAGAGGCTAAAAAATGAAACTGATTCTTAAGGAGTATTTAGCATCTTTGCGTGAAAGAGAAGAGTTGGATGCTATCCTTCCTGATCTGCTTAGCCAAATGGGGCTAAATGTAATTATATCTCCAACGCGAGGTGTTCCTGAGTATGGGGTTGATATTGCAGCTGTTGGCTCTTTTAAAGGAAAGGAAGAAAAGGTCTATTTGTTCTCAGTAAAGTCTGGGGATTTAACAAGAGCGCATTGGGATTCTGGCGACCAAGCTCTAAGACCATCTTTAAATGATATTAAAGATGTTTTTATTGAAAATAGGATTTCAGAGCAACACAAAGACAAACCTATTGTTATTGGCATTTGTTTTGGTGGCGATATGCCATCGTCAATGGTTGATAGAGTCGTTTCTTATACTAATTCAAATACAACTAAGTATATTTCTTATGAAATATGGAATGGGGATGTTTTAGCTTCATTTGTTTCTGAGTATCTACTGTCAGGGAGTTTATTGCCTTGGGATAGGCAGTCTTCGTTAATGAGAAAATCATTGGCATTAATTGAAGAACCTAATGTATCAAGCCGTCATTTTTGTGAATTAGTCCGGTTAATTCTCGAAAATAATACAGATAAAAAAATAGTTAAGAGTTTAATACAGTTAAATTTAGTACTTTGGATTTTGTTTTCGTGGTGTAGAGATGAAAATAATCTTGAGGCAGCCTACATATCAGCTGAGTATTCGCTTTTATTAGCGTGGGACTCAGCTAAAAAATTCCCTCGAAAGACAACGGCGACAAGAGCTTTTGAGAATCTTTTAAAAACATATCATACGATTTCTGATGCTTATTTGGAAAAAAGTATCTTTCCGTTTGTTGGTAAAAAGCATGCTATTTCTCAATTGGTTTCAGCGCCATGCTCTATCAGTATCAATCTTAAATTATTCGATATTTTAGGGCGTTTAACCATCAAAGGTCAGTGGCTACTATTTGAACTATCTGAACTGTATAAAAAAGACGTATCGAAAAAATATGAGAGTGAAGGACAAAAGGCGATAAAAAAGCAACTTCGAAAAGTTAAAGGAGCGATAAATCAATTAGTGATTAATAATCCTTTGCTGCTTTCACCTTACAAAGATGAGCATGCTATCGAGTTAGCAATGGCACTTCACCTTCTGTATCAAGATAATAGTGATGATGGGTTTGCGGAAATCTGGTTGGATGCAGTGGTTGATAGAGTGACTTTTTCTTATATTACTAATGGTATGTATCCCACAAACTTACATTCTTATGAGCAACTACTAGAGCATCGAAATAAAGATAAAACAGATTCTTCTTATAAAGAGTCAGTGACAAAAGCGAGCATTCTTTATCCGGCTTTAACGATACTTTGTGAGTTGTATGGTAGAGGGGAAGCCGCGAAGCAGCTAGAGGGCTTCAGCTCAGAGCATTTGAAGCATTGTACACTACAATATTGGTATCCAAATGAAGCTTCTGAAGAGCATGTTTTTTCAGGAACAGATCAGCATGGAGTGGCAACAACTGATTTCCCCATAAATGGCAAAGCAGCTTTAGAGCATGTTGAGGAAGAGAGCCAATATTCCAATTTTTTCTGGGAGCTTTCAGCTGTGAAGCAAGGGTACTTGCCATTAGTTTTGATGGCTTGCCGACATTATCGTTATCCTGTGCCATTTAATTTGTTGTTTCCTGAGAATACGAAGAAAAAAGGTCGAAAGGGAGATAAATAATGACATCTAAACTACCCATTAATATTGACGATTTACTCCGCCGACGCACTGTTGAAAGTGAGCGTATTGAGTACAAGGAAGGTTGGAATCCTGAAGTGGTTTTACATACCTTGTGTGCTTTCGCGAATGACTTTCATAACTTGGGTGGTGGCTATGTGGTTATTGGTGTTGCAGAAGAAAATGGACAGCCTAAGTTGCCTCCTATTGGCTTAGAGCCTACGAAAATTGATGCTATTCAAAAAGAATTGTTGAACCTTGGTCACTCCGCTATAGCGCCACATTTTCATCCGTTAACGGCGACTTACGAAATTCAAGGTAAAACTATTTTGGTTCTATGGGCGCCGGGCGGAGAGACGCGTCCCTATAAAGCTAAAACTAGCTTTAGTGGAAAGAAAAGTGACTGGGCTTATTATCTACGAAAGCATACCAGTACGGTTAAAGCCACTGGAGAAGATGAACGAGAGTTATTGAGCCTCGCAGCAACCGTTCCCTTTGATGATCGTTATAGACAAACCGCGACACTGAATGATCTTTCCTCCTATTTGATTCGCGATTTTTTGCACGACATTAATAGTGAGTTGGCTAATGAGGCTCGTGAATTAGATATCGAAGCATTAGGCCGAAGAATGAATGTGGTTGGTGGGCCTGCAGAAATGGCTTTTCCTAAAAATGTAGGCTTACTGTTTTTTAATGAGCAGCCTGGTCAGTTTTTTCCTGCTACTCAAATTGATGTTGTGTATTTTCCTGATGGCGCTGGTGGAGATCGCTTTGAAGAAAAAATATTCAAAGGCCCACTTGGGCGTATTACGAGAGATGCTTTAGATTATATTGGCCGAAACTATCTCAAAGAAGCAGTTGTTAAACATCCAGACCGACCAGAGGCTGAGCGTTTTTGGAATTATCCGTTAGCGGCTATCGAAGAAGCTGTGGTGAATGCGGTCTATCATCGCTCTTATGAAATACGAGAGCCAATAGAGATTCGCATCGATCCTGAAGAGCTGGTTGTTTTGAGTTTTCCTGGTCCAGATCGATCCATTCGACTGGCTGATTTACAGGCGGGTAAGGCTGTGAGTCGACGTTATCGTAATCGCCGCATTGGTGAGTTTCTAAAAGAACTAGATTTAACTGAGGGGCGTTCTACTGGTGTTCCTAAAATATTGCGAGTGATGAATGCCAATGCTTCCCCAACCCCCGTATTTGAAACAGATGAAGATCGTACTTACTTTTTGATTCGCTTGCCTATTCATGAGGGATTTACCAAGGTTGAAAAAACGACCCCGGAAGTCACCCCGGAAGTCACCCCGGAAGTCACCCGTTTGATTGGCTCTTTAAAAGGCGAAATGAGTCGTGCAGAGTTAATGACGGTGCTGGCATTAAAAGATACGGAGCACTTCAGAAAAGTGTATTTAACCGTGGCAATAGATGAGGGTGTTATTGAACGAACGATTCCAGATAAACCTAACAGTCGTTTGCAAAAATATCGCTTAACCGAATTAGGTAAGAAGCTTCTTTCTCTAAAAGTGACCAAATAGCGAAGCGCTTTACTGAAAGGCTTTATATGGGAAAAAGCCCACTTTTATATAGCGTAAAAGCGGGCTTTTAAATACTGTCATGACTTATAAAATCGATTTATTCAGTTGCTTCATGAATCGTTTCTTTCGTGTTGTCGTAAGCTTTTGAGGAGTCTTCTTTCACGCCTTCCCAAGTATTTGCGCAGCCAGCTAGTGCAAGTGTTACAGCAATTACTAATAATGGAAACTTCATGTTCAAACCTCTTTATTTTTAGGAGTCTTTACAGATTACCAAAAAGCTTTGTAAAGGATAACCCACTATTTCGATTTAACTTAGGATAAGGCATTTGATGTATCAGCCATTGTCGAGTGATCCTGATAGAAGCGACGTAGGGCCTAGTATGCTGTTTTTATTTTGTGTATTTCGTACAAATGGTCCAATGCCAGCAGGGCATTTTCACCATCCTCTAATAGGTCAATTTGTTTACATCAAAAGAGATTGACCTTCTTCTTCTCTGGCATAAAATGGCGTCAATTTAATCCCCGTTTGGGACAGTTTAGGATTGAGGTAGCTCATGGCCAGTACATCGCTTGTTTCAACAGATTCCATTCGTCAGCGTTTAAAGATGTTCATTGAAAACATTAGGATACAGCGTTTTTTATTGGCGTTGATTTTAATCAATGCCATTATTCTCGGTTTAGAAACCTCGCCTGAGGTGATGACAGCCGTTGGCCCGTTTTTAATAGCATTGGATAAGGCCATATTGGCGGTGTTTGTTATTGAGCTCACCATTCGTTTGCTTGTACACCGTTTTGCTTTTTTCAAAGATGGCTGGAATGTATTCGATTTCATTGTCGTGGGGATAGCCTTAGTCCCTGCCAGTGGCCCGTTTGCTGTGCTGCGCGCGCTCAGAGTATTGCGTGTATTGCGCGTCCTGACTTTCGTACCATCGATGAGAAAAATTGTCGGGGCATTGATCAAATCCCTGAATGGTATGTTGTCCATCGCTATGGTGTTGGGGCTTGTGTATTACGTGGCCGCTGTGATGGTAACCAAGCTATTTGGTGAAGCTTTTCCTGGCTGGTTTGGCAGCCTAGGCGCTTCACTGTATACGCTGTTCCAAGTGATGACCTTAGAAAGCTGGTCCATGGGCATTGCGCGGCCCGTAATGGAAGCCTTTCCTTATGCTTGGGTGTTTTTTATTCCCTTTATCCTCATTGCTACCTTCACCATGTTAAACCTCTTCATTGCTGTCATCGTCAACGCAGTACAGACCATGCATGACGATGATAACAAAGACGAGCTAGACGCTGAAAAAGCCACACAGCAACAGCTATTGGAGCAAATGCAACAACTCCAGCTCGAACTACAGGCGCTGCGTCGTGATATGAACAAGCCGCAATAATAAGAGAGAAAGATTACTCAATATTTTGAATCTGGATGTTTTTAATTGTCTTATATTTAGATTCTTACTTGTCACCGGATATATCATCATTTTTTAGTTTTAAAACAGTTGCTTATTTTATAACGGTGTACAGATGCAATGTTGTTGCTGTAAGTGGAATGTTGTTGCTGTAAGTGGAATGTTGTTTTTGTAAGTGGAATGATGTTTTTGTAAGTGGAATGATGTTTTTGTAAGTGGAATGATGTTTTTGTAAGTGTTATATTCCATATAGAAGCTGAATAACCAATAGATCACACCTCACAAGGTGCAAAGTATCGATTAATCTAATCAATAAGTAAAGGCCTATATGAACGCTCTTGGATACACTTACCTAAATGAATATTATAGCTTACTTTTACCAAAATTAAGTGTTGAAGTGTACCAAGATCCTAATGTGGATAAAGAAAAGCTGGTTCCGTATGGAGCATCAAAGCGCAAGATCATACCAGGCAACAGAAAAATTTCTGATACTCCCTTTGATCATATGATTGAAGCAATAAAATACCAAGGGATTAGACTTCATTACTTTGCTGCTATATTCCAGAAAGTTGATGTGTCAGAGCTGACTATATTTATAGCCCAAAAACCTAATTCTAAATACAACCGCGTTATTTGGTACTTATACGAATGGATAACTGAATCTATTTTAGATTTACCTGATTTAAATCAAGGTAACTACATTAATCTTTTTGAAGATGAATTTTATTACACATTACAAGATGGAGATAAAGATAGACGAACTCGTGTTATTAATAATGCTATTGGAACAAGAGAATTCTGCCCAACAGTCCGGAAAACACCTAAAATTAAGAAGTGTGAAAAAGTAGACGTCTACAAAACTGCTTATGCGGAAATGCAAAGAGTTGGTGAATCAGTAAGTGCAGATATCATCGGTCGTTCAATTAATTATCTTTACACAAAAGAAACAAAATCTTCGACAGATATTGAGCGAGAAACCCCCGACAAGCATAAAATGCAACGATTTTTAAAGGCAATAAAAAATGCTGGTTTGTTTGAATTAACAAAAACTAAACTAATTGATCTACAGAATAAAATTGTAGAAGACAGTAAAAAAGCATCAGACTATCGTTCAGATGAGATTTATGTAGGCTCTACATTACAGCGTTATGGTGAAGTTTACGAAGATGTTCACTATATAGGTGCGCTTGCCAAACATGTGCCTAGCTTGATGAATGGTTTGATTAAAACTCATGAACGTATGATGTTTGATGCTTCTGTACCTGCGTTAATCCATGCAACAGTTATTTCTTTTGGTGAAGTTTATATTCATCCCATGGATGATGGTAATGGAAGAATTCATCGCTACCTTATTCATGATGTGATGAAGCAGCGTGAACCTGAGCATAAATTTATTATTCCTATTTCCGCATCAATTCTTAAGCATGAAGCAGAATACGATAAAGTGCTTGAAGTTATCTCAATACCGATTATGGCTATGATCGACTGGGAAATAGATAGTGAAAATCAGAATAAACTTATAATAAATAATGATATCGACTATATGTATAGATATCCTGATTATACGGAGCATGCTTCATTTGTCTACGAAATGATGAACAAGGCCATCTCGACAGAACTAGTAGAAGAAGTTTGCTTATTAGTTGTTTTTGATGGAATTAAAAAAATAATTAATAATCTAACTGATATTCCTAATAATAAATTAGATGTCATTATTTCAATTATTATTAACGGCGCCGGAAGAGTTTCAAAAACTAAGCGTAACTTTGTTTTATCTCATATTGACCAAGATCTTATTGAGCATATTGAAGAGCAATCAGTGCTTATTATTCAGACAATTGAAAGTGAACTTTCTGTGAATCTACAAGAAATCATGAGAAAATCTAATTAACTATTAAAAGTGAGAATTCTCAGGTTTAGTAAAATTTGAGAATTCTAAAGTTCATATCAGCCTGTGATTTTCTCATATTTCCAATTCTATTTTTTTGACTTTGAGTATCATGTTTGTGGAACTCAAATTATATCTGCTGAAGTACTATTCAATATTCTGAATCTGCTCTCTCATTTGTTCGATCAAGACTTTCAATTCCACGGCGCTTTGTGTGGTTTCGACGACGATGGATTTAGACGAAAGGGTGTTGGCTTCGCGGTTGAGTTCTTGCATTAAGAAGTCTAGGCGACGACCAATAGGGCCTGGTTGTTGCAGCTGACGGCGTACTTCTTTGTTGTGTGTTGCTAGTCGGTCGAGTTCTTCGGCGACGTCGGCTTTTTGTGCCAATAGTACGATTTCAGCTTCGACGCGCATTGGGTCAAGGTCGACTTTGGCCGCTTCTAGTTTGTTGATGAGGTTTTGCTTCTGCGCGGCGATGATTTCTGGCAGCTTGGCTTGTACTTCGACAACGATGGCGTCGATCGCATCGAGGCGCTGTTCGATGATTTCTTTCAGTTGCACGCCTTCACGTAGTCGAACTTGAATTAGCTCTTCGACAGATTGGTTAAAAAGTTCCACGACCGCTTTTTTCATGATGTCGGCGTCTGTGCTTGAGTCGCTTAAAATACCAGGCCATTTTAAAATGTCGAGCGGGTTGGCTGGGTCTAAGTCTTTGAACCAAGTGCCAAGAGTGTCGATGGCGCTTGCTAGTGCTTGGGCGTTTTCCGGGTTAATGGTTAGGCTAGTGGCGGCTTTGTCGACGGCTTGAAAGCGCAGTTGACACTCCAGCTTGCCTCGATTGATCTTCTTACGCAGCACGTCACGAAATGCAAATTCAAGCTCGCGGAAGTTTTCTGGCAGGCGGAAGTTAGGTTCTAGGTAGCGTTGATTTACTGAGCGGACTTCCCAGCTAATGGTGCCCCAATCGTATACGGCTTCTTGGCGTGAGAAGGCGGTCATGCTTGCAGTCATGTTGAATACCTAAATGTAGAGGTGATGTGAGATAAAAGTAAAGGCGTTAGTGTAACGCAAGGAAGGCGTGTTCGACAGTTTCGCTTATTGTTACGTTTTCCTATCGCTGGGGGCGCAATTTTGTGTAGGTTCGTTATAATTGCGACTTTATGTCGGTTAACCAATAGAGAGTACCAGTATGCGCCCAAGCGGAAGAGCAGTAGATCAGTTACGCCCCCTTAAAATCACTCGTAATTTCACAAAACATGCGGAAGGTTCTGTTCTAATTGAGTGTGGCGATACCAAAGTTATTTGTACTGCTACCGTCGTTTCTGGCGTGCCGCGCTTTTTGAAAGGCAAAGGCCAAGGTTGGATTACGGCAGAATACGGTATGTTGCCTCGTTCAACACACAGTCGTATGGACCGTGAAGCGGCTCGTGGCAAGCAAAGTGGCCGTACTGTTGAGATTCAGCGCTTGATTGGTCGTTCTTTGCGTGCGGCGGTGGATCTTAAAAAACTCGGCGAAAATACGATCACGATTGACTGTGATGTGATTCAAGCAGATGGCGGTACTCGTACGGCGTCTATCACTGGCGGTTTTGTTGCTTTGTCGGACGCGATGCGCGTTTTAGTAGACAAAAAGAAGGTTAAAGAGAACCCAATTGTCTCTCAAATCGCAGCGATTTCTGTGGGTGTTTATAAAGGCGTACCTGTTTTAGATTTGGATTACCCTGAAGATTCCAATGCGGAAACCGATATGAACGTCATTATGAACGACAAAGGTGGCTTCATTGAGATACAAGGTACAGCAGAAGGCGAAGCGTTCAGCGACGAGCACATGATGGGCATGCTGGCAGTGGCGCGTAAAGGCATTGCGGAAATTATGGAAGCGCAGCGCGCGGCTTTATTTGATAAATAATACTTCGCTTTAAACCTCGTGTTTGAAAATCTAGCCATGGCTAGATTTTTTTTGCCTATTTTTTATGGAGTGGTTACCGATGCTTGACCTTTTATTTACTAGGGTTACGGTCAATATCGTGACGGCATTGGCGCAAAATGTCAGTTATTGTGCGCGTTTTTGCGCCTCACAATTCTGACATTCTTTGCGATTATCAAACAACCTTTGCACGACAGTTTTGCTCTGGATATCGTGAAAAGGCTTCAAACAATAAAAATAAGGAGAAGCAAGGTGAATAAACTGATTGGAGTTGGGGTGTTAAGCGTTTTAATAAGCTCTGGTGCGCAAGCGTTGAGTCTGGAAGGAGCTTGGTCGTTACAGGATGCTGACAACACTCAGGTTAAATTGGATGCGGCAGTAGAAGATGTTGTAAAAGAGATTAACTTCTTCATTCGAGCCTTGGCACGACCCGTATTAGAAAAAGAGACACAGATTTGCAATACATGGTTGTTGGCAACGGACACCACCCAATTTTTGTGGCAATGCGACGATAACCCTCCCGGTGAGCTTGCATTAAATGCGAACAGTAGTGAAATGATGAGCGATGACGGCCGTTTAATTGTGGGCACTTTGAAAAAAACAGATAACCGTATTTCAACGATTCTGGAGTCTGAGCGGGGTAAAAGAACGAATGTGTGGCAGATTGTTAGCGAAAATGAAATGCACTATACGACTACGCTAGAGTCAGACAAAATACCGAAACCACTGACGTGGACATTAACTTACACACGATAAGAATCATCAAAAGAACGACGAGTAATAGGGTTCTTTTCGTTATTACCTCAAAAAAAGCCCCAATAGCATGGTGTCTATTGGGGCTTTTAAATGAGCGTTTCTACATTAACGCTTTACTGCACCCGTTGGCGCAAACTTAGCACCGTCAAGCGGAGAGTGTTTTTGAATGTATTCCACCAACACATCAGCATCAACATAACCTGAGTTTACATAGTTTGGATGATCGACGATTTTAGGGTAACCGTCACCACCTGATGCGGTGTAATTGTTCATCGCGATACGGTACGTTTTGCTGGCATTCAGCGCGTTACCATTCACCATGATGTTGGTTGCTTTGCCGTCTTTTAGCATTAAAGAAACACCATCAAACTGCGCAAAAGCCCCTGTGCCAGCTTGTTTTGCCGCCGCAGCAGTCAGATAATCCGTTAGCTCCGTTGCACTAAAGTCGACATAAGACACCATGTTTCCAAAAGGTTGTACTTTCAATACGCTTTTGTAAGTAACAATGCCTTTTTCTAAGTTGTCACGGATACCACCAGAGTTCATTACACCGATGTCTGCGTTCACTTTTTCTTTCATCGCAACAGAAATCAAGTTACCTAGGTTGGTTTCTTGATTACGAACAACGCTACGCTCGCCGATGAAGTCGTCGGTTGAAAAACCGATTTCAACGTTCAGCTCACTCTGACCTTTTTCTTGATAAGGCGATAGCATTTCAAGCATGGTTGGGTCTTGTGCGATTTCGTCTTCAATGAAAACACGTACAGAATTGCCTTCCGCGTCTTTGACTTTTTTCTTCAAGTTAACCGGAATTAGTTGGTATTCAGACCACACAATGGCGCCATTTTTGTAGACAAAGTCTAAACGGCCAACGTATTTACCCCATTCGTGCGCTTGCAGAATCAATGTGCCATTTTGCTCATCAGGCTGGAATAATGGATTCTGAGAGTGTCCACCCACTACAATGTCAATACCAGGAACAGCACGCGCTAGGGCGACATCACCGGGTGCATTGCCGCCGTGATTGCCATCTTGATAGTGGCCCATGTGCGTTACCGCGATAACGATGTCGGCTTTTTTACGCAACTCTGGAACCAATTTTTTAGCCACTTCAATCGGTGACTCGATTCGGATACCTTCTAGGAATTCAGGGTTACCCAATTTCGCAGTATCGTCTGTGGTAAGCCCCATAACAGCGACTTTAAGGTCATTTACTTGAAAAATCGTGTACGCTTCAAACAGTGGTTTGCCTGTTTTCGCGTCTAGAATGTTGGCAGATAGGAAAGGAAAACCAGCCCATTCTTTTTGTTTCTTCAAGACAGAAAGCGGGTTGTCGAATTCATGATTACCCAATGCCATGGCATCGTACTTCAGCATGTTCATGCCGCGAAAATCTGGTTCAGCGTCTTGTAGATCAGACTCTGGAACGCCGGTGTTGATGTCACCACCGGAAAGCAGCAAAGAGTTGCCATCTTCTAGTGCAACTTCTTCACGGATGTTGTCGATCAAGGTTTTGCGAGCGGCCATGCCGTATTCGCCTTTGCTGTTTTGCCAGAAACGACCGTGGTGGTCATTGGTGTGCAAAATCGTCACGCGATATTCTTTGTCTTCTTGCCAGTCTGGCTGTTGTGGCCCCATCATAGAACAGGCGGTTAAGGAGAGTGCAACACCCGTGACGGCGAGATGCGTGATAAAACGCTTTGGTAATTTCATGGTTTTGTCCCTTGCATGATATTTGTTATCAGTATGTTGAGTCATGATCATCAAATGTCACTATGGAGTGGCTTGTTTGATTACAGTTATGAAAATGTATCTCATATTTGTGACAAGTTCGAGAGACTGTGCAGTAATTTTGACCATTTGTGCAATAACACGGTGTTTTTGGTAAAAAAAAGCCTGCGATAGGAATAAATTCTGTCGCAGGCGTGCTTTAAATAGCTAAACCGTTATAAAAATGGGCAATTAGAGGTCTAGACGTCGACCTGATTCTTTATCAAAGACAACCGCTTTAGAGGTGTCAAACATCATCTTGATGATTGTACCTGCTTCTGCTGGGTACATAGGGTTAGAGCGACAGTTGATTTCTGCATCGTTTACACGCGTCAGGATCATGGTGTCGGCACCCATTGGTTCAGTCACTTCTACTTCCACGTCGGTCGTGGTAACAAAAGGCTGACCTTCTTTGTGAGGCTGAGGTTCGGTGATCATCTCTGGACGCAAGCCCAATAAGATGGTTTTACCAACATAGTCTTTTAGCGATTCTGGTTTAGGGAATGGCAAGGCGACGGTTGTGTTGGTGGCCAGTTCCAACATAGGTACGCCATTTTGTTCGACGACTTTGGTTGGAATGAAGTTCATCGCAGGTGACCCCATGAAGCCCGCAACAAACAGGTTGGCTGGGTTGTCGTAAATTTCTTGCGGAGAACCTAGCTGTTGTACTTCACCGTCTTTCATTACTGCGATGCGATCTGCCAAGGTCATGGCTTCGATCTGATCGTGTGTTACATAGACAATGGTCGTGCCTAGCTTTTTATGCAGCTTCTTGATCTCTGTACGCATCTCTACGCGCAATTTAGCGTCTAGGTTAGAAAGTGGCTCATCAAACAAGTAAAGCTGAGGGCGACGAGCTAAGGCGCGCCCCATGGCAACGCGTTGACGTTGACCACCAGACAATTGCGCCGGTTTACGATTCAGTAAGTGATCAATTTGTAACATATCAGCAACGCGCTGCACTTCAATTTGGCGTTCTGCTTTTGGCACTTTACGCATTTCCAAACCAAAAGAGATATTTTGCTCTACCGTCATGTTTGGATACAAAGCGTAAGATTGAAATACCATCGCAATATCACGGTCTTTCGGGCTTGTGTAAGTTACGTCGTTGTCGGCAATCAGAATGCGGCCTTCGGTTACATCTTCAAGACCGGCAATTGAGTTCATCAGGGTGGATTTACCACAACCAGAAGGCCCAACCAAAATCAGAAATTCACCCGCTTTGATGGAAATATTGATGCCTTTTAGTATCTCTGTGCTGCCGTAGCTCTTTTTAACATTTTCAATGACGAGGTTTGCCATGTTATTACTCCAAATTTTATCGAGTCACTCGTGCGGTGAAAAATAAAAGGCACAAGTCGTTTCTAGTTCTTAAAGTGGTTCGCTAAGTGGTTTGCAAGTGTCGTTATTAGCCTTTCACCGCACCAGCGGTTAAACCACGTACAAAGTATTTTCCTGCGAATACATAAACAGCCAGTGTAGGCAAAGCGGCGATAATGGCAGCGGCCATGTCGACGTTGTATTCTTTACCGCCAAAACTGGTGTTGACCAAATTGTTTAATGCCACGGTTACTGGTTGAGTGTCAAAGCCGGAAAACGCCACACCGAAGAGGAAGTCATTCCAAATTTGAGTGAACTGCCAAATCACAGTGACCACAATAATAGGGGTCGATACGGGTAAAATAATGCGGTAGAAAATAGTAAAGAAGCCTGCGCCATCAAGGCGTGCCGCTTTGACTAATTCATTCGGAATAGACTGGTAGAAGTTTCGGAAGAACAGTGTCGTGAACGCCACACCGTAAACCACATGTACAAATACCAAACCGGATGTCGTGTTCGCAATGCCTAACCAACCCAATGTACGGGCCATTGGCAACAAGATTACTTGGAATGGAACGAAGCAACCTAACAACAACAACGCGAAGAACAAATCACTTCCACGGAACTTCCATAGGGAAATCACGTAACCGTTAATTGCCCCTAGTAATGTTGAAATCAACACAGCTGGGATTACGATTTGAAACGAGTTCATGAAGTAAGGCGAAATACCACCACAGCTACTGCCTGTACAAGCGCTGGACCACGCTTTTACCCAAGAATCAAAATGCAATGAAGCCGGTAGAGAAAGTAACGTTCCAGTACGAATCTCTTCAACGTCTTTTAGCGATGTAATGAGCATGACGATAAACGGGATGAGATAGAAGGCCGCCACTATGGTCAATACGGTGTACAAGGCAACGCGTAATATTTTGTCTAGGCCAGACGTTTTACGGCCAACGGCACTTTTACTTATAGAATTACCGTTACTCATGGCGTTCACCTCGCAATTCTGAGTACAAATAAGGAACCAAAATTGCCAACACACAACCCAACATTATCATGGCAGAGGCAGACCCTAGACCAACCTGACTACGAGTGAAGGTATGGGCATACATGAAGTTCGCTGGTAGATCAGAAGAATAACCTGGACCACCATTGGTTAAGGCAGCCACCAAGTCGAAACTCTTAATCGCAATGTGCGACAAAATAACCATGGCGCTAAAGAATACAGGTTTTAGTGACGGTAAAATGATACGACGGTACGTTGTAAATGTGCTCGCGCCATCAAGGTGTGCGGCTTTAATAAGGTCGCCATCAACACCACGAAGACCGGCTAAGAACAAGGCCATAACAAAGCCAGATGCTTGCCAAACAGCGGCGATAACCAAACAGTAAATAACCATGTCTGGATCCGCTAGCCAATTAAACTTGAAGTCTTCGAAGCCCAGATCGACCATCATTTTTTCTAGGCCATTGGTTGGGTTTAGCAACCATTTCCACGCGGTACCTGTGACGATGAAAGAAATCGCCATAGGGTAAAGATAAATGGTACGGAGTGCGCCTTCTGCGCGAATTTTTTGATCCAAGAAAATGGCCAACGTAACGCCAAGGAACAAACAAATAGCAATGAACATCCCACCGAAGACACCTAGGTTCGTCAGTGCCACAATCCAACGGTCGTTGTTGAAAAGGCGTTCATATTGATCAAAGCCGACAAAGTCATAAGACGGCAACATGCGAGAATTGGTAAAAGAGAGGACGGCTGTCCAAATCATATAGCCATAAATGCACACCAAGGTAACGATCACCGTGGGGGCCATGACGATTTTCGGCATCCAGTCGGCCAAGCTTAGGCGTGCAGGACGTCCTGACTGAGTCTGTCCTGACCCAGAATTGGCGGCTTTTGTATTCATAATTGATGCTTCACTACAGGGAGAAACGAAGAGGCTGACCAGAGGGCCAGCCTCGTATGCTTATTTGCAAACTAATGTTGCAAATGGGATCTTACATACTTGCTTTAACAGCGCGTGCTAGTTTGTCTACGGCTTCTGTAGATGTCATAGACTCATCATTGAAGAAGTTAGTCACAACGTCAAAGATAGCGCCTTGAACCATAGAGTTCACTGCCATGCCGTGAGCCATACTTGGTAATAGGCTGTTAGTTGTTGAGCTTGCTAGGAAGGCATCCATTGCAGAATGAGCACAAGCGTCAAACTTATCACGAGGCATGTTCAAGCGAGTAGGGATAGAGCCCTTGTTCAAGTTGAATGTTTCTTGGAACTTAGGCTCAAGAATCAAACGAGCAAGGTCTTTTTGCGCCGCTTGTTTGTCTTTACCATCTACTTTAAACATCGCTAGAGAGTCAATGTTGAACGTGAATGCACCGCTTGTGCCTGGCGCTGGGTAACAAACGTAATCAATACCGGCTTTTTTACCTGCAGCGGTAAATTCACCTTTCGCCCAGTCACCCATGATTTGCATTGCTGCGTCACCATTGATAACCATAGATGTTGCGATGTTCCAATCACGTCCAGAGAAACCTGGATCAACGAATTCGCGCATTTGTTTGAAAGTATCAAATACGTCTACCATCTCTTTGCTGCGTAGGGCTTTATCAGACAAGCCGATGAATGCGCTGCTGTAGAATTGAGCGCCTTTAGACAAAGCAATGGCTTCGAATAGCGTCGCGTCTTGCCAAGCTTGACCACCATGAGCAAGTGGTGTGAAACCTGCTGCTTTGATTTTTTTCGCTTCAACGATGAATTGTTTCCAAGTCGTCGGGATAGACGCGCCTGACTTACGGAATACTTCAGGGTTTGCCCACATCCAGTTTACACGGTGAACGTTAACTGGCGCTGCAACATAATGACCGTCGTATTTCATTGTATCGCTAACAACGCGAGGAAGAACAACATCCCAGTTACCCGCTTTTGCAACGTCATCAAGATTGGTTAGGAAGCCCAGATCGCCCCACTCTTGAATAGTTGGGCCTTTGATTTGAGCTGCAGAAGGAGGGTTGCCGGCAATGGCACGAGACTTTAGAACTGTCATGGCAGATTCACCACCGCCACCGGCGACTGCGAAGTCTTTCCAAGTGTGGCCTGCACCAACCATTTCTTCTTTAAGTACATTGATCGCAGCGGCTTCGCCACCTGATGTCCACCAATGCAGAACTTCTACTTCACCAGCTTGAGAAGTAGCTGCGGCTAGAGAAAGTGCAACTGTGGTTAAACCGAAAGCAATTTTTTTCATGATAGCAACCTTTGTTATTGTTATGTCGTCCAATCAAATACATCAATATGTTTTGATATTGCGTTATTCGTCTCGACGTCGCCGTCTGAATATCAGGGTATGCGTACGTTCGAGTTACAGAATTTAGCAAAGGAATTAACAAGTAGGGGTAAAGTAGAGCAACCTATTGTAACGAAGTCTTGCAAGGTTGCTTTTTTATGTCGATTTTATTGCGCTTTAATTGCACAAATAAAACGTATCAAGTTCCACAATAGATCAGTGTCTTGGCAGCCAGAGCTTGGCTTCTAGCCCTTGTTTAATATGGTTGCTTAGGGTCACTTCGCCACCGTGGGCGCGGGCAATGTTTCGGGCAATGCTGAGCCCTAACCCCATACCGCCAGGATGACCTGAGTGGTCGGGAGTGAGTCGAGTGTAAGGTTGAAAGACTTTATCCATTTTATCAATCGGGATGCCGGGGCCTTGATCACAGATGCGAATGCACACTTCATCTGCATCGTCTTCGATGTAAACCGTGGCGGTTTTGCCGTAGTACAAAGCATTGTCGACCAGATTGCCAATGCAGCGTTTGATGGCCAGTGGTTTACCAATAAAAGGATGCTCTAGCTCACCGACAACGGTGAGTTTGGTCTCGTGTATATTTGCGGTGGACTGCATGTCTGTGAGCATACGAGAAATATTTACTTCAATACGATTTTCATGAATATCGGTTTCTTTTACGCTTTGCAGTGCGCCCTTTACCAGCATGTCCAAATCTTCCAAATCGCGGATCATCGCATCGCGAATGTCATCTTCATCCAGCATTTCGGCCCGTAAGCGCAGGCGGGTAATCGGGGTTTTTAAGTCATGAGAAATGGACGCAAACAATCTTTCTCGGTCATTCAAGTAGCGCTGAATACGCCGTTGCATATCGTTAAAGGCTTTGGCGGTATTACGCACTTCAACGCTGCCAACTTCTTTTATGGGTCTCCAATCACCTTGCCCAAAGCGTTCCGCCGCGCGCGCGAGTGTCGCTAAGGGGCGAGTGACGCGTCTGAGTATAAGAATGGTGAGCAGTAGCACGGTAATAACGGACATCGCCATGGAAAATAAACGGTCGCCACTGAGTGCCGACGTACCATCTAAGAAGTAAGGGTCAGGCATTAAACTGGCAAGATACAGCCAATCGGTGTCATTGACGGGGATTTGAATGACGATAATCGGTGGCGTTAATGGTTTTACTAATAAACTGTGGTGTCCCCAGCGCTCTGGTAAATCCACTAAGCGAGTTTGGTTGTTGATGACGTGCAGATCGCTTGGGCTGGAAAAGGCAATCTTAGCATTATGAATGCCCAGCTGTTTTACTAGGGTGGATTGCACCTCGTTTTTGACAATGTCTTTGAGTGGTGAATTGGGAATGTTATTGATGCGAATCTCTTCTTTGTTGAGAGTCACAAAGAAGCGTGTTCCACCCATGTCTTGTAGCTGATCGATGACAATGTGGCGGTAATTAGTGGGTAAAGACGTGAAGTAACTGACGGTTGCCGCGATACGAAATGCCATGTGTTTAGATACTTCACGTACGTTTTCTTCGGTATCGGATTCGAGTTGGCGTAGCCATATGGTTGAGCTAATAAACTGAGCGCTGGCAACGCCCAATGCCATGATGATCAGGATTTGCCCTGTCAGCGATTGAGACCAGCGCTTGATACGCGAACTTTTGCTCAGCGGTGTGCTAGTGGACATGACTGATCGTTTCGACATTAGCGGTTAAAATATAGCCTTGGCCACGAACGGTTTTAATTAATTGAGGGTGACGAGCGTCTTCTCGTAAACGTTGGCGCAAACGGCTGACATGGACGTCAATAAAACGATCAAGTGGCGCGCTGTCCCGCCCACGTGTATTTTCCGCGATCAGATCTCGCGTTAGTACGGCACCGGGGTGAGCTAAAAATAACATGAGAAGATTGTAATCAGCGCCAGACAAAGACTCTTTTTCGTCCTCAAAGTGCAACTCGCGCGAGAGTGTATCCAGTGTGAAGTGCGAGAACCGATAAAAGCGATGGGCAACGGGTGCCATCTCCACGACTTCACTGTGTTCCATGCGTCTTAGGATTGCTTTGATTCGAGCGAGCAGCTCACGAGGGTTAAAAGGTTTCGCAAGATAATCGTCGGCGCCAATCTCTAGGCCAATAATTCGATCCATTTCATCAGAATTTGCCGTGAGCATAATCACGGGCACTTGCGATTGTGTTCGTAAGGAACGACACACCGCAAAACCATCTTGACCGGGCAGCATGATGTCTAAAATGACAAGATCAATGTTTTGCTCTACTCGAAAATCGGCTAAGAATGCTTCGCCAGAATCGGCGGTTAACACCGTAAACTGGTGTTTTTCTAAGTAAGTTTTGAGCAGGGTGCGAATCTCGTCGTCATCGTCTACAACATAGATACATTTAGCGTGGTTCATTCTCTTGCTCAGTGAAAAGTTAAGGTTTTATTGATTATAAACAGTATTGCATGATTTTGAGTCTAACAAGAAAGTGTCAGTGAACCAATTGCCCATATCCGCTTGCTAGAACAGTTGTTTAAATAAATTAAATTGATTTAATGTCTTTGTCACTGCATAATTTTTAACCTAACCTTAATTTATACCCGCGTAGCGACTATCTGCGTACCAAAAAGAGAACACAATAATGACAACAAAAGTAATGGCGTTCGGCGAAGCCTTAATCGATTTTCTTTCTAATGGGGCCACTCAAGCCGGAGAGCTTGAATCTTTTACTAAGTTTCCGGGTGGCGCGCCAGCGAATGTTGCGGTTGCGGTGGCTCGTTTGGGTGGCAACAGTCACTTTGTGGGTCAAGTCGGCGATGATGCATTTGGTCACTTTTTGAAAACCTCTCTTGATGATTATGGCGTGAATACCCGTAATATGTTGATGACCAAAGAGGCAAAAACCGCGTTGGCGTTCGTTAGTTTGGATAATACTGGTGAACGTAGTTTTGAATTTTACCGCAGCCCGTCGGCTGATATTTTGTTTAAAGAATCGGATTTTGAGGCCGCTTGGTTCGCAGAAAGCAAAGGCGTTTTTCACACTTGCTCTAATACCCTGACGGATGCGGATATCACCAAGGCGACCTTGGCGGGTGTGAGCATGGCGCGTGCGGCGAATTGGATTGTCAGTATTGATGTGAATTTACGTATGAATCTTTGGCCGAATGAGCAAGTCGATACACAGCGAGTGATCGATTGGATGCAAAGCGGAGATGTTGTAAAAGCCAGTTTAGAAGAGCTTGTTATATTGGCAGAAGACCCATTTTTGTTGATTGAACAGACCCTTGCGGCTGGTGTGACCTTGTTTGTGTTGACGGACGGCGCTAACGCCATTCGATTTTATACGTTAGAGCACGGAGTCTGTGAGGTGGTTACACCTAAAGTAGAAGTAAAGGATACCACGGCCGCAGGTGATGCATTCGTTGGAGGCTTGCTTTATCAGTTGGCGGAAAAAGGCGGAGACCGTGCCTCGTTAGCGGTATTGTCTTCGCAGCAGTTAGTGGATATTGTCCGTTTTGCCGCTGCCTGTGGCGCTGATTCAGTAACGAAATTAGGTGCCTATCCATCATTGCCGTCTTTAGAGCAGGCTCAGGCTCAGCTAGATCGTTTTTAATAAATACAGGCATTCAAAAAATAGGAAGGTATTTAGTTAAACGGTTAAGAACCCGTTTAGTGTGTTAAGTCGAACAACAAAGCGTGGCCATGCCCACGCTTTTTTTATGCCTATAAATTTCTTTTTTAATGTGTAAAAAAAAAGCAAGAAAATGATAGGTTCGATATGGGTTTTCGTACTTAACTTGCTGAATTCATAATAAATTCTCTTCTTTGCTGGTTTTTTGTACAAAACAGATCCGTAAAATGAGACTCGCACTTTCATCATAATCTACTAAATTTTAAAAACAATTAAGTCGATATTAAGGATGTCAGACGCTTGAAGCTCTGTGTTTGATTGTTAATAATCAAATTCCTTCTTAATCCTTATAGAAGACATGTTTTACCTTGTTTCGACCTATGATAATAAAAACAAAGGCGTACTAGGGGTTTCCCGAGTGAGCCTGTAAGGAGCAATGATGAAAAAATCCCTATTGTCCGTGGCAGTCGCCCTGACACTTTCCGTAAATGCTGTGCATGCAGCAGACCTCTTATTTAAACCAGGTGAGGACTCTCGCTTTAGCTGGGACAGTTATGAAGCGTTAAAATCTGTCGACCTTTCTGGTGAAACAATTTCTGTGTTTGGTCCTTGGACTGGCGATGAAAAAAACAATTTTGAGCGTGTTGCTGCTTACTTTGAAAAAGCAACGGGCGCCAAAGTGAAATACGCCGGTTCAGATTCTTTTGAGCAGCAAATTGTCATTGATACGCAAGCGGGTAGTGCGCCGAATATTTCGGTTTTTCCGCAGCCGGGCTTAGCCGCTGATTTGGCTGCAAAAGGTTTTCTGACACCACTTAACGACACCGTAAAAAATGACGTTGTAAAAGACTACGCAGCGGGTCAATCTTGGGTTGATCTAGCGACGTTTAAAGACAAAAAAGGCGCAAAAGAATTTTACGGTGTCTTCTATCGTGCTGATTTGAAATCTTTGGTTTGGTATTCGCCTGATAATTTCGACGATGCAGGTTACGACGTACCAGAAACGATGGAAGATCTGAAAGCGCTAACGGAAGAGATCGTCGCAGATGGTGGCACACCTTGGTGTATTGGTTTGGGTTCGGGCGCCGCAACAGGCTGGCCTGCAACGGATTGGGTAGAAGATTTATTGCTTCGCACACAACCTGCATCGGTTTATGACAAATGGGTAACCAACGAGATTAA
>CAXBGJ010000020.1:0-27859 GCA_963975045.1 uncultured Marinomonas sp.
TCACTTTCATTTATACAACCTCTAATAATAAAAAACCCCGAAACTGTCCGGGGTTTTCTTTAAAACATAGTGCCTATCGAATTATTCCACGTTTAGACTGCCGAATGGATAAGATGAACTCAGCCACCTCAGGAATATGAAACGCATCCCCCTTCTCCAATTCTTGTAGCGCGGAATCTAGCGTTAATCCTTTGAGATATATTCTCTTGTAGGCTGAGCGCAAAGCTCGGATAACATCGTCAGCTACGCCTCTTCGACGCATCCCTTCAAAATTCATCCCATGAGCCTTGGCCGGGTTTCCAGAAACCATAATGTACCTAGGGACATCTTTAGCAACCATCGATCCCATACCGCACATACTGAAGGAGTTCACCTGACAAAACTGATGAATCCCAGTATAACCACCAAGAATAACATGACTACCCAGTTTGACATGACCAGCCAACGCCGCAAAGTTAGCCATTATATTGTGATCACCAACAACACAATCGTGACCAATATGCGTACTAGCCATAAACAAGTTGTGGTTACCAATCACAGTAATACCAGTATCTTGAACAGTACCACGGTGAATCGTCGCATTTTCACGAATCACATTACTGTCGCCAATAAGTAGCTGTGTTGGTTCACCTTTATACTTTTTATCTTGATTCGCCTCTCCAACAGAAGCAAACTGATAAATTTCATTATTATACCCAATTGTCGTATGACCATTGATGACAACATGCGATTTAATAATACTACCAGCACCAATTTTCACATTCGGTCCGATCACACAAAAGGGACCAATCTCCACATCGGAGTCAATCTCTGCTTTCGAATCGATTAAAGTTGTTGGATGTATCGCCACTATATCTTCCTGTCTGCACACAGAATAGTTGCAGAGCACGCCAATTCACCATCAACCGTTGCTCTACACTCAAATTTCCAAATACCACGTTTTTCTGTAACGATTTTTGCTTCTAGTTGTAATCGATCACCTGGTACAACGGGACGCTTAAAACGTGCTTTATCAGAGCCAACAAAGTAATAGATAGAACCATCTTCTGGTTTTTTATCCATGGTTTTAAAACCAAGGATACCAGCAGCTTGAGCCATTGCCTCAATAATCAAAACACCAGGCATGACTGGATGATTCGGAAAATGCCCATTAAAGTATGGTTCATTAATGGTGACATTCTTATACGCTATAATGGACTCGTTTAAATTCAGTTCAATAACACGATCCACCAATAGAAACGGATACCTATGAGGTAAGTATTGGCGAATTTCATTTACGTCCATCATTTATTATCAACCTTCTCTAAAAACTTATTAACCTGTTGTTTCAATTGTAGAAATTGCTTTGCCATATCATCTATTCTTCTAACTCTCGCAACCGTTCGACGCCATTTTGCAGTTGGTTCCATTCCCATTCCAGAAGAATAAGAGCCAGCTTCTGTAATAGAATTACTTATCATACTCATACCAGTAATATGAACGTTATCAGCAAGCGTTAAATGCCCAGCAATGCAAACGCCTCCTGAAATAGTACAAAAAGAACCAATTTTTGTACTGCCGGCTATCGCGGTACTCGCGGCTATCGCTGTATTATCACCAATTACCACGTTATGAGCAATTTGAACTTGATTATCAATTTTAACACCGTGCCCAATTAGGGTATTCTCGATTGCACCACGGTCAATTGTTGTACTAGCGCCTATCTCAACATTGTCGCCAATGATAACCGACCCTAGCTGATCAATTTTTTCCCAGCCCCCTTCTTTTGGGGCAAAACCAAAACCGTCCGCTCCGATAACCGCACCGCTATGAAAAATACACGCTTCACCGACAACAACATCGTGATAGAAAGTGACATTAGGGTATAAGCGTGTGCCCCTACCTATTTTAACACCACGACCAATAACACACCCTGCGCTTATCGCACAGTTTTCGGCGATATATACGTCATCATCAATAACAACGTTAGGACCAACAACCACACCATCGGCAATGGTCGCCTTAGGGGAAATAACAGCGCTTGGATGAACACCTGACCAGCATTGAACTGACGGCACAAACAAATGAGATAACTGAGCAAACGCTAGGTAAGGATTTGATACAACAATGGCATTTTCGACCAGTTGAGCCAGCGCCTCAGTCTTCACCAGAACGGCACCAGCGGACGAAGAGGCCAGCTGCCCTTGATACTTAGGGTTTGCTAAAAAACTGAGCTCGCACTCTGTTGCGCCCTTCAGCGTGCCTAATTTTTTAATCAGGAGATCACTGTCTCCCTTAACAACACCTTGCACCTTAGCAGCCAATTGCCCTAGCGTGTGGCTCATAGACTAATTATCCTTATTAATACGTTTCACTAACTCATCGGTAAGATCCGCGTCAGCAGCAGCGTATAAACTTATTTGTCTGTTCAAAACTAAATCTAACTTGCGCTCTTCAATTAAGGATTTCAACGCAGCTTCGCCTTGAGGCGTTAAAGACTGTATTAGCTTTTGCTCTAATGCTTTCGCTTGGCGTTGCATATTGGCCGCCATAGCTCGCACCTTATTATCATGTTCTGCTAGTGTTTGACGACGTTTTTTAAATTCATCTTCCGACAGCGTTAACTCATCTCGTTTCAAATCTTTAGCTAATAATTCAAGATCAGCTTGTTCTTTTTTCAAACGAGCATCCATCTCTGCAACTTTTTGCTTAGGATCTTTAGCGGCTTCTTGACCGATATTACTTGCGAGAAGCGCCGCTCTAAAATCAATAACAGCCACCTCTGTTGCTTGTACACTACTCATGAAGCATAGAGTAAAAATTGCAATTATGATTTTTTTCATTGTCGATCCCCTTAAACGATACGCTCTAAATTAAAAAGTGGTTCCTAACTGAAATTGGAAAAAGTCTGTACTGTCTCCATCTTGTGCATTTAACGGCTTGGCAAAATTAAATGACAAGGGTGCAATGGGTGTAATCCAAGTCCAACTCAAACCAACGCTGTAACGTATCTCTGATAGATCAATGCCTTCGTTACATTCTGTATTACCCGAGTAGCATGCATCGGTAAAAACATTACCGCCATCTAGGAAGAAAGCGGTTCTAACAGATTTATGATCTTCGACCATTGGTAAAGGAAAAATAAGTTCCGCCGTACCTGTCATCAAAATGTTACCACCCAAGGCGGAACTGGTATTAGTAGAAGTACTAGAATACGAGTTCTTAGGACCTAAAGAAGAAGCCCCATAACCACGAACAGAATAAGACCCACCAGCAAAATAGTTTTCAAAGAAAGGTAAACTATCTGTATCTCCGTAGCCCGTACCATAGCCTAGTCGGCCTTTTAGTCGGAACAACCACAGGTCAGAACTGTTTAAATTCCAATATTTTTGCGATGTGAGGCCAAGCTTGGCATATTGCTGATCACCCACAGGCAATGCAACTTCCAAAGAAGCTTTTGTTGAGTAACCATCCGTAGGCAATACACCACCCACTAAATCATTGTCACTCCACGTTAAGCTGCCAATTAAATCGTCGTAATTGTCCCCATGCGTATCCACATAATCTTGAGTTTCATTGGATGGGTCATACCCTAATTTTACCGTACTTTCTTTTACCGTCATTCCGAAAGACAGGCGTTGTGTATCAGAAATAGGATAACCATAGCTTACCCCAACACCAATTTCATCAAGATCATAATCTTCCACATCATCATCAGCATGATCACTGGTTTGATAAAAAATCTGGAAACCACGACTCACACCATCAACAGTAAAATATGGATTGTCGTAATTAATAGAGTAATCTTGAGTTTGATTTGTTCGTGTCGCATTAAAAGACAGTTTATTGCCTGTCCCTAAAAAGTTACGCTTAGAGACACCAAAACCAAGTACCGTACCATCTTCTTGCGAATAGCCAATACTCGCTTGAATACTACCGGAAGCTTGCTCTTGTACAACGACATCAAGATCAACTTGATCAGAGGTGCCAGCAACAGGGCGCGTTCTTAAATCAACACTTCCGAAAAAACCAAGGCGTTCGATACGACGTTTCGAAGATTGTATTTTTGAATGTGTTGCCAAAGCCCCTTCAAATTGCGTCATTTCACGGCGTAACACTTCGTCTTGTGTTTCGCTATTACCACTGAACGTGATGCGACGGACATAGACTTTGGGGCCAGGCGTAATTTGATAGCTTAGGTTAACAGTATGGTCTTCTAGTTTTTCTGGAATCACATTCACGTTAGTGAACAAATAACCATCATCACCCAATTCAGTAGATATTTTCTCAATGATTTTAGTGACTTCACTACGAGAAAAAACATCACCATGTTTCTGGGAGATTTGCTTCCACACACGATCTTCTGCAATTGGCAAGCTGCCACTTAACGACACTTTATTAATATTATAAGGCTTACCCTCATCAACATTAATAACAATATAAACGTCACGTTTATCCGCAGATAGACTCACCTGGCTAGAAACGACACTAAAATCCAAATAGCCTTTGTCTAAATAAAAGCTTTTTAAAGTATTTATGTCACCCTCTATCTTAGCTTTTGCGTATTCATCTGCAGAGCTAAAGGGATTCCAAGACCCGGTCTCTTCCGCCTCAAAGTTTTTCGTGAGCGTTTCTTGGTCGAAATCCTTATTACCAACAATGTTTATATGGACTATTTTTGCCGTATCACCTTCATCGATATTGATAACAATACCCGTCCGGTTACGAGGCATATCCTCCACAGATATATCCACTTTGGCACTATAACGACCAAGAGCGTAATATTGGCGCTGAAGTTCCTGCACAATCTGATTTAAGGTTTCAGGTTTGTAAATTTCACCAATTTCTAGACCTGATAATTTCAAACCTCGCTCTAAATCTTCTGTTTTAATGAGTTCATTACCTTCTATGGTTAAATTACCAATAGAAGGTCGCTCAGCCACATCAAAAATCAAGACATTGTTTTCTTCATACACATCAATGTCACTAAAGTAACCTGTGTTAAAAAGAGAACTAATAGCTTGGTATACTTTACCTGAATCATAGGACTCACTCTTATCGAATCCTATGACATCAAATGCTCGTGCCGATGGCATCTGTACTAGACCATCAATTCGAACATCTTCTACTGTTTTTGCAAAACTCTGCACGCTTATTAAAGCCAACAACACCGCTGGAACGAATTTCACATATACCTCTCTACAAGCGGGCAATATCATTAAAAATGGCGATGGCCATTAGAGCAAATAAAAGAGAAGCACCAACACGGTACGCCATACTCTGAATTTTCTCAGAGACAGGCTTACGACGAATAGCTTCAATGCCAAAAAACAACAAATGCCCACCATCTAACATTGGAATAGGCAACAAATTAAGCACCCCTAAACTGACACTCAGGTAAGCCATGAATTTTAAAAAAGATTGCAAACCAGAGTCAGCTGATGCGCTCGCCACTTTTGCAATCGTTATCGGTCCAGATAAATTATCAACCGAAATCAGTCCTTGTACCATTTTCCCAATAGACGAAACCGTTAAAGATACCATTTTAGACGTTTGTACAACACCATAAGAAAGCGCATCAAACGGACCATAATGTTGCTCCCTGATAAGACTTTCGTCCCATTCAGGAGGAACTACAGCCAACCCAGCATACCCTATCACCTTACCATTTTGCTCGGTAGATTTAGGGAATAATGATAATTTAGTCGAGCCCTGTACACGCTGAACTTCAACGATCAATGCCTTGCTTGGACTTGCCTGCACTAACGCAACAAACTGCTGCCAGTTTGCCACAGGTTGATCATTTACCGTTAAAACTTTATCTCCAGTAAGAAAACCTGCCTCAGCTGCCGCACCACCCTCCACTACCTGAGCGATAATGGGTAAAATAAGCGGCTGCCATGGCGCCAAACCAAATGCTTTAATCAAATTATTAGGTTCATCACCAACAAGCCATCGATTAAGACGCACACTGTCTTCTTGTAACGAACTCAATCCATCAGGTTGGTACCGAACGATAATGGTTCCTGTTTTACCAATCAAGCCTGCTAACACTAAATTTACATCTTCCCACGATGCTACCGATTCACCAGCGATTGAAATAAGCTCATCTCCGGCTTGTATTTGCGTTTGAGACATCGGGGTATCTTGTTCAATCTGACCCACTTTTGGCGCAATAGACTGAATACCAAGTAACGCCACCAATGCATATATAAAAACGGCCAAAATAAAATTAGCGATCGGACCGGCCGCCACAATAGCAATGCGCTGCCAAACCGTTTTGACATTAAAAGCTTGGTTTCTCAATGACTCAGGAACATTCCCTTCACGCTCATCCAGCATTCGAACATACCCGCCAAGCGGTATCATGGCCAATGTAAATTCTGTGCCGGTTTTACCTACATAGCGATAGATAGGCTTTCCAAAACCGACCGAAAAACGCAGTACTTTAACACCACAACGTCGAGCCACAAAAAAGTGACCAAATTCATGAAAGGTAATCAGAAGACCTAAGGCGACAACAATAGAAAGGATATTTAGTATCATGAAAACTTACCGCGAGAGATCATATCCAGAGCCAAGTGGCGAGAATATCTATCCGCTTCAAAAACATCATCAAGCGCATTCACCGCCACAATATTTGCGACAGTCAAAACCCGTTCATTCAATTTTGCAATATCAAGAAAGCCAATCTGGTGGTTCAAAAAAGCTGCCACGGCAATCTCATTCGCTGCATTCAACACCGCCATGGCTGTCCCTCCCATAAACCAGGCATCAGCAGCCAACTTCAAATTTGGGAAACGCAACAAATCAGGAGACTCAAAATTCAAACGCGCGACATCAATTAAATTCAACGGAGCCACGTTTGTCTCGACCCTATCAGGCCAACTCATACCATACGCAATCGGGATTTTCATATCAGGATTTCCCATCTGAGCAATCACCGACCCATCACGATATGACACCATAGAATGAATAATACTTTCTGGGTGAACAACCACATCCACCTCATTTGGTGTTACATCAAATAACCAACAGGCTTCGATCAACTCCAACCCTTTGTTCATCAAGGAAGCCGAGTCAATAGATATCTTTTGCCCCATTGACCAGTTTGGATGTTTACACGCCTGCGCTGGTGTCACCGAGCCCATATCACTTAAAGACCAGGTCCTGAAGGGCCCGCCGGATGCAGTCAGAATAATCTTTGACACATCCCGTTTATGAGCGCCGGAAGAAGTCTGCGGTAAACTTTGATAGATTGCATTGTGTTCACTGTCTATTGGGAGCAGTGTGACTTCATGATGCGCCACCTCATCCATGAACAGTTTCCCTGCCGTGACCAAAGATTCTTTATTCGCCAGCAATGTACGCTTGCCAGCACGAACCCCAGCTAACGTAGGTTTAAGCCCAGCGAACCCCATAATGGCCGCCATTACCTGATCAACAGCAGAATCAGAAGCAATACTATCTAAAGCCGCTTCCCCCCACTCAAAAGACGTTGCTAAGCCTTGGCACTGCTGAGCTAATTCATTACACGCTTTTTCGGATCCCATCACCGCACGCTGCGGCTTAAAACGACGACAAATATCTGCCATTTTATCCACGCTTTCGTTTGCTGATGCATTGATCAAAACAAATTTATCCGGATGCTGTGCAATAATTTCTAGTGTACTTTGGCCAATTGACCCTGTTGCACCCAATAAACAAATACCTTGCATCAAAGCCATCCAGCTAAACTTAGCAATAAAACGTAAATAGGCGCTGCCGCCGTTAAGCTATCGACACGATCCATTACACCGCCGTGCCCAGGAATCAAATGACTCGAATCCTTTAGCTTCTCATGTCGCTTAAACAAGCTTTCCGTTAAATCACCCAACACCGAGACCGAGGAAGTTAATAACGCAATAGCCGAGAGAATACCCCACTGGGTTAACGTGAACTCACTTAATATGGCAAATATAACCACACCCACCTGAGTCAACACTAAACCACCGATAACGCCTTCCCATGATTTACCCGGACTGACAAATTTTGCTAACTTCCTTTTCCCGAAAGCTCGACCCGCAAAATAAGCACCGGAGTCAGCACCCCAAATCAATCCCATTAACAGCAAAACCCAGACGACAAAATCATCTGACTGCTTTAACACGACCAAGGCAGTCCAAGTTGTAACCAATACAAAAACGCCAAATAACAAGCGACTAACAACATGACGCCACAGTAAAGGCGCCGGATAACGCACTACCCAATAAAGCGCCAAGCCCCATAACAAAGGGCTAATGTAAAGTGACGCTTTCTGCAAATTGAAATTAAAAACCCAAAAGCACACAACACCAATAAGAACAGAAAATCCAATGCGGCCTATTTGACTACGTACGCCCGATAAACGAGCCCACTCCCAGCCAGCCAGCAACACAACACCCGCCATGGCGACAATGAAATGTGACGCTTCGAGTACAAAAACCGCACAAATAAACAAAACAGCCATGACTATGGCACTTAAAATTCGAGGAAGTAACATGGCTATCGACCACCATAACGTCGTTGACGATTTTGATACACCTGAATTGCGCCATCAAAATGCTGTTGATCAAAATCCGGCCACAATACCGGAAGAAACACGAATTCAGAATAAGCGGTTTGCCAAAGTAAGAAATTACTAATACGCTCTTCCCCAGATGTTCTAATTAACAAATCAGGCGGAGGTAAGTCAGCCAAAGCAACATGTTGCCCTAATAACGCTTCATCGACATCGTCTGGCGACAACGCTCCCGACATAACGAGCTCGGCTATTTTTTTCGCAGCCTGCGCAATATCCCAACGACCACCATAATTCGCCGCAATCACCAATGTCATTTGGTTATTATTTGCAGTGGCGTCTTGAACACTCTGGATTTGTTTCTGCAAACCAGAACTAAACCCTGAAATATCGCCAATAACCCGAAGTCGGATTTTATGCTCATTCAATCGTTTTAGCTCTTTTTTGAGAGAGCGCATAAACAGCACCATCAAACCATCAACCTCTAACTTAGGTCGTTTCCAGTTTTCACTAGAAAAGGCGAATAGCGTTAATACCTCAACACCAGATCTGGCCGCAGCCTCAACCACTCGGCGAACAGCTGTAGCGCCTGCCGTATGGCCCGCAATGCTTGGAAGATGTTTTTTCTTTGCCCAGCGATTATTACCATCCATTATGATGGCAACATGAGCTGGCCCGACCACTGAATCAGAATCAGCGCCATCCAATTTAGACATAACTTTACCCTAGTCAATAAAAAGGGCGAGCCAAAGCTCGCCCTTTTTATTAGATTTGCATCAAGTCTTTTTCTTTTGCAGCAAGACGCTCTTCAACCAAAGCCACGCTCTTGTCTGTTATTTTTTGAACTTGATCCTGACCACGACGATCATCATCTTCAGAAATTTCTTTTTCTTTCACTAGGTCTTTAAGACTGCTGTTTGCATCACGACGAATATTACGAATAGCAATACGACCGTTTTCAGCTTCGCTCTTTGCCTGCTTAAAGTAGTTCTTACGAGTTTCTTCCGTCAAAGCCGGCATAGGAATTCGAATAAGATTTCCATTTGTCGCTGGATTCAGACCAAGATCAGATTTCATAATGGCTTTTTCAATTTCAGGAACTAAGTTATTTTCCCAAGGAGAAATACCCAAGGTACGCGCATCTTCAACCGTTATATTAGCAATCTGACTTAGTGGCGTTTCAGAGCCATAATAGTTCACTTTAACCGAGTCCAATATACTAGGGTGCGCACGACCTGTACGAATTTTTTTAAACGCAGATTCAACAGAAGCAACCGCTTTATTCATACGATCTTCTGCATCTTTAAGAATTTCGTTAATCATAACTTCCTCACTTAATCAGTGTACCTTCACTGCCACCAACCATGATATTTATCAGGGCTCCGGGCTTATTCATATTAAACACACGTATTGGCATGCCATGATCACGGGTTAAACATATTGCAGTTAAATCCATGACCCCTAATTGTTTTTCAAGGACTTCATCGTAGCCCAATGTATCATATTTCACGGCAGCCGGATCCTTCATAGGATCAGCAGAATACACGCCATCAACCTTCGTTGCTTTCAATACAACATCTGCATCAATCTCGATGCCGCGTAAACAAGCAGCAGAGTCAGTTGTAAAGAAAGGATTACCCGTTCCCGCTGAGAAAATCAGCACGTCACCCTCTTTCATCAATCGCATAGCACGACGTCTATCATAAGGCTCAACAATACCCGTCATTGTGATGGCTGACATCACTCGGGTCGCAATGTTTGCACGTTCCAATGCATCTCGCATTGCCAACGCGTTCATCACCGTTGCTAGCATCCCCATATGGTCACCAGTAACGCGATCCATGCCGGCTTTACTCAAGGCCTGACCACGAAACAAGTTACCACCACCAATAACAATACCAACTTCAACACCAATGCCTCGTAGCTGGCCAATCTCAAGCGCAATACGATTTAACACTTTAGGGTCGATACCAAAGGACTCATCCCCCATTAGGGCTTCGCCACTTAATTTAAGCAAAATTCGTTTGTATTTTGGACTCTTTTCTTTTGGCATATCAACCTCCGGCAATGGTTTCATTTCTTCAATAACTGAGGTCTATTTATCCGACACTCCTCGCATTCGTCTTTCATAAAAAGGGGCAGTCAAGCTGCCCCTTTTTGTTGAAGACACCGCAACTAAGAGTTAGCCTCTAAGCTGTGCTGCTACTTCTGCTGCAAAGTCTACTTCAGCAACTTCAATACCTTCACCAACTTCAAGGCGAATGAAAGAAGTTACTGTTGCACCAGCGTCTTTAACAAGCTGGCCAACTTTAATTTCTGGATTCTTAACAAAAGGTTGTTCAGTCAAGCTGTTTTCAGCCAAGAACTTCTTCATACGACCCACAATCATTTTATCAACGATTTCTGCAGGCTTGCCAGCCATGTCTGGCTGAGCACGAACAATTTCTTCTTCTTTTGCTAGAACTTCTGCTGGCATGTCGTCGCCGCGAACTACGCGAGGAGCAACAGCAGCAATGTGCATAGACACGTCTTTAGCCAGTTCAGCAGAACCACCTTCCAACTGAGTCAATACAGCGATTTGGCCGTTACCGTGAAGGTAAGCACCCACTAATCCACCTTCGATAATGACAGCGCGACGAGGAGAAATATTCTCACCGATTTTTTGTACCAATGCTTCGCGCGCCTGGCCAATTTCACCCGCAAGCAAAACCGCTACATCCGTTTCTTTCGTTGCAAAAACAACGTCAGCAACTTTATTTGCGAAAGCAATAAAGCCTTCGTCACGAGTCGCGAAATCAGTTTCGGAGTTTACTTCAACCAAGATAGCGTAAGAAGAATCGTCAGCGACACGCATAACAATTGTTCCTTCAGCGGCAGTACGGCCCGCTTTTTTAGCTGCCTTCATGCCACTTGATTTACGTAGCTCTTCGATAGCCACTTCAACGTCAGCGTTAGCAGCGACAAGTGCTTTTTTACACTCCATCATGCCTAGGCCAGTACGTTCACGTAGCTCTTTTACCAATGCTGCAGATACTGCGGCCATGTTAAATCCTCTTTTTACCAATTCAAATTTAAAAAAGGAGGTAAGAAACCTCCCTTTAGAAACCAGAACAAACTAGAAAGTTTGCTTACGCTTCAGTAGTAGCTTCGCTTACTTCAACGAATTCATCAGCAGTACCAGCAGTCGCAGAACGACCTTCTAGAACAGCATCAGCAAAAGCGCCAACATAAAGCTGGACAGCGCGAATTGCGTCATCGTTAGCAGGAATAATGTAATCAACACCATCTGGGTTACTGTTAGTATCAACGATACCGATAACAGGAATGCCCAATTTGTTTGCTTCTTTAATAGCAATACGTTCGTGATCAACGTCTACAACAAACAAAACATCCGGAAGGCCGCCCATGTCTTTAATACCACCCATAGAAAGCTCAAGTTTTTCAAGCTCACGAGTACGCATCAAAGCTTCTTTTTTAGTCAGCTTTTCGAAAGTACCATCAGATACCTGACCTTCAAGCTCACGAAGACGCTTGATAGAGGCACGAATGGTTTTGTAGTTAGTCAACATACCACCTAACCAACGGTGGTTAACGTATGGCATACCAGAGCGAGCAGCTTGCTCTTTAATCGTTTTAGATGCAGCACGCTTAGTACCAACAAACAAAACCTTGTTTTTGTTCTCAGCCATTTTCTTAACAAGCTCAAGAGCGTCATTAAGAGCAGGAACTGTATGCTCAAGGTTAATGATATGAATCTTGTTACGAGCACCAAAAATGAAAGGCTTCATTTTTGGGTTCCAGTAACGAGTTTGGTGACCAAAGTGTGAACCAACCTGTAGAAGGTCGCGCATAGAAACTGTAGGCATTTTACTATCCTTTATATTTGGGTTATTTATGCTTACCAGCTAAAAGCGTCAGTCAAACAAGGTTTAAGGCAACCAATGACACCCCAGACACTTTATTTTATTGCGGCAAGATCGTTAGTTTTTTTTGAGTTTTTCGCCTATTTCGAACCAAAGTCCGACAGGCGGGCGTTTTATACCACATTTGGCATAAAACAAAAAGGCTTGAAGGTTTTTTTTACGCGCACTCTGGGGCGTGTTTTTTTCAATTTGAGAGGCGATTCTATCGCTCAAGTCATGTAGAATATCCCGCAACATACTATCAATATAGACATAAACTATTTAAAGATGTGCTAATTATGAGCAACGAAATCCTACAAAAAGTTGAAGAACTAACAAAAGATGGCCGTGTAGACGCTCCTAGCTGGACGCCTCGACCAGCATCCACTCGCTTCACAGATATCAGCGACATTGAAGGAATGAGAGTGGCTGGGAAACTGGCTGCAGACGTTTTAATCATGCTCGAAGAATTTGTGGTACCAGGCGTATCAACAGAACAAATAGACATCATCGCTCATAACTACATCATAAAAGAGCAAGGTGCCATTCCCGCTCCATTAAACTACCACGGCTTCCCTAAGTCTTGTTGTACATCAGTCAATGATGTGATTTGTCATGGTATTCCAAATGATAAAGCCTTAAAAAAAGGTGATACAGTTAATATCGACATCACTATTATCAAAGATGGCTATTACGGCGACACCAGCAGAATGTTTTTCGCGGGGGCGGCATTACCTCATGCAGAACGTCTGGCCAAAGTCACCCAAGAATGCCTTTATCTTGCGATTGACCTTGTCAAACCTGGTATTCGTCTTGGTGATATCGGTGCGGCTATTTCAGCTCATGCCCACAAAAACCACTGCTCTGTCGTAGAAGAGTATTGCGGCCATGGCGTCGGCACCACTTTTCATGGTGAACCGCAAGTGGCGCATTATGGTGTAGCAGGCACAGGTGTGATGCTAGAAGAAGGCATGACTCTGACCATCGAACCTATGATCAATGCCGGAAAAAAACAAGTGAAACACACAGGCCCAGACAACTGGATTGCTAAAACCAAAGACGGCCGCCTATCCGCACAATACGAGCACACTTTGCTCGTCACCGCAGATGGCGTAGAAGTACTAACTCGTCGACCAGAAGAAATGCGTTTCTCATAAGAGAAACGCTACTTTTTAGCACTAAGACACAAAACTTACAGATTCATCATTTTATAAAATATCACTCATTCTTCGAGGCTCTTGTATGGACTTCCCTGCTTTTCCAGACGCTCCGCCATTACTTACTGAGAAAGAAAAAAATGAACTGGCTAAACCTAGCTGCTCTATTTCTCACTACAAAGCCATCATTGAAGAAAAAACAGCAATATATAACGACCTTTTTCATTCCCTCTACCCAATAGAAAAACTCGTCAAAGGGCTATCTTCGTTTTATGACGAAGTACTACAAGCCGCTTGGATTGCAAAAGGGCTTAACAATGAGAACCATGTCAGCCTCGTTGCCGTTGGTGGATATGGGCGCGGTGAACTTCACCCGAAATCTGACATCGACCTTTTAATTCTTATTGAAAATGAAACGTCGGCGCCCAAAAACAAAATCGAAGCCTTTATCACCTTTCTTTGGGACATTAATTTGGACATTGGTCATAGTGTTCGGACTATCGATGAATGCACCGAAATGGCAGCCAAAGACATCACCATTATTACCAATTTGATTGAGTCTAGAACCCTAACAGGTCCATCAGACTTGCTAGCCACATTAAAATTACACGTCGACATTTCTCAAATGTGGGATGGCCACTCTTTTTATCAGGCCAAATTAGCAGAACAAAAGCAACGCCATGCAAAATACCAAAATACAGCCTACAACTTAGAGCCCAATCTGAAAGAATGCCCAGGCGGGCTAAGAGACATGCAAGTCATCGACTGGGTTGCTAAGCGCCACTTACACACAAACAGGCTAAGTGCCCTCATAGAAAAGCACTTCTTATCAGAAGATGAATACATTCAACTCAAAGGTGCGGTAAGCCATTTATGGAGAATACGCTGGGCTTTGCACATCGTAGCAGGACGCAAAGAAGACAGACTCCTTTTTGATCATCAGCGCACACTCGCAAAACTGTTTGGATTTGACGACGACGACCTGAAGCGTAATGTCGAGCGTTTTATGCAAGGCTATTACCAAAGCGTTGCGGCGATTCAACAGCTTAACGACTTGCTCTTACAGCACTTTGAAGAATCCTTTTTAGCCAAAGACGCCGTCACTCCTATCGAAATCATTAACAACCACTTTCAGGTTGCTAATGGACAATTGGAAGCTCGCTCCACGACACTATTCCAAGACAACCCGTCCAGCATGCTGGAAATTTACGTTTTACTAGGCACTCACGAAAACATTAAAGGCATTCGCGCCAACACGATGAGACAGTTGCGTGACAACCTAGAACTAGTCGACGATAATTTTAGAAATAACAAAACAAACACCGATCTTTTTTTAGACATCATATCAAGCCGCCACAATCTCACAAGTATCCTAAGGTCGATGAAACACCTAGGCTTGCTTGGCCGATATTTACCAGAATTTGGCGCAATCATCGGTCAAATGCAACACGATCTTTTTCATATTTATACGGTTGATGCACACACACTACAGGTAGTTGAAAATTTACGCCGCCTATGGCTTCCAGAGTACAAACAAAAATTCCCTATCTCGAGTCAAGCCATACGCCATGTTCAAAAAGTAGAATTGGTCTACATTGCAGGCCTATATCATGACATCGCAAAAGGTCGTGGTGGAGACCATTCTGAATTAGGTTGCATCGATGCCCAAGCCTTCTGTGAACGTCACGGACTATCAAAGCAAGACACTGAACTTGTTGTTTGGTTGGTCAGAAACCACCTATACATGTCTGTTACAGCCCAGCGCAAAGACATTTCAGATCCAGAAGTAATCTGGGAATTCGCCAGCTACGTCAAAGACCAAGAGCATTTAGACTATCTCTTTATTCTCACCGTGGCTGATATTAATGCTACCAACCCAACCATGTGGAACAGCTGGCGAGCATCGCTTATGCGTCAGCTATATTTAGAAACTAAGCGCGCACTGCGTCGAGGCTTAGACTTCCCTATCGATGCCGATATGATAAGCGACGAACACAAACAACGCGCACTGGAAATTATTATCGAACGTAATGTCGATATTATGGAGGCAGAAAAAATTTGGGAATCAATTGAAGACGAGTATTTTATTCGCTCAAATGGTGACGAAATCGCCTGGAATACAGAAGCCATCTTACGCCACCGCCCAAGTGAAAAGCCTCTAATAGCAATTACTCCTTTAGGTGGACGCAATTTTTCTGGCGCCAGCAAAATATTCATCTACATGCCCATCAGCAAACACCTTTTTGCCGTTACTGCAGCCACCTTTGAACAGCTTGGCCTTACCATTTTGGACGCCAAAATAAGCCACACTACAGATAACTTCACTTTAGACAGCTTTGTGGTAATGGACAGTAATGACAACGACACCAACCTATACCTAGATAAAGAGCGCATCGCTCTTATTCGTAAAACACTGATGGAACAACTTGAAACACCATCAATGTACGAAAGCGTCGTTCAGCGCCACACGCCAAGAATTTTAAAAATATTCAACTCTCCGGCGACCGCACATTTTGTCAGCCAACCCGAAGAAGTATGGTCTGCACTAGAAATAACTGCGCCAGATAGACCTGGATTACTAGCCTTAGTAGGACAGTTTTTCATGAACAACAACATCATGCTTCATAAAGCAAAAATTGCCACACTCGGTGAACGCGTAGAGGATACCTTTTATATTACAGAAGAAAATGGAGACCTTATTACCGACACTGATAACATGAATAGAATTTGCACTCTTTTAAAAGAGAAAATAGACCGTTTTTCTCAAGCGATGGACTAAAGACAAATGAACCCTCTTATACATTCTTTGCACCCATATCCTTTCCAAAAGCTTGCAGAGCTTCTAGAAGGGCTATCACCAAATCCCGAAAAACCCCTTATCAAATTGACCATTGGTGAGCCACAACACGAAGCACCAGCCATTGTGCTCGATACGCTTGCCAAAAGCTTAAGTGGTGTTAGCAAATACCCAAGCACCAAAGGTGAGCTACCATTAAGAAATGCCATGAGCGAATGGACAAAACGTCGCTTTAAACTTGATAACCTCGATCCAGACACAGAAATCCTGCCGGTAACGGGAACTCGGGAAGCGCTTTTCGCCATCACTCAAACACTGGTTGGCGAAAAACAGAATTCGCTTGTTCTAAGTCCAAATCCTTTTTACCAAATTTATGAAGGTGCTGGCATTCTGGCTGGAGCAGAACTCCACTTCCTACCTTGTGGCGCCGAAACGAACTACAAGGTTGATTACCAGCTCGTTGACGATAGTATCTGGCAGCGTTGCGAAGTATTGTTCGTTTGCTCACCCAACAACCCAAGTGGCACCATTACAACATTAGACGAATACGCTTATCTCATAAAGAAAGCCAATACCTTCAATTTTACCATCGTCGCTGATGAATGTTATTCAGAAATTTACTTTGGCGATCAAGCTCCTCTAGGACTGCTTGAAGCATGCAAAATACTAGGACACACGGATTATAAGCACTGCTTGATTTTCCAGTCTCTTTCAAAACGCTCCAACCTACCAGGCCTGCGCTCTGGCTTTGTGGCGGGCGACGCATCTATATTGAAACCTTTTTTACTTTATAGAACCTACCAAGGATGCGCCATGCCAATTCACCACCAAGACGCGTCTGTCGCCGCTTGGAATGATGAAGAACATGTCATTAAAAATCGTGAAATATACACCCGTAAGTTTGATTCTGTTTTAGATATATTATCACCCATTATGTCTGTCTCTAAACCTGAAGCAGGCTTTTACTTATGGCCTGAGCTGAACATGAAAGACGAAGATTTTTGTACTTTACTGTATCAAGAAGAGTCCGTTGTCGTCTTACCCGGAAGCTATTTAGGTCGAGAAGTGGATGGTATAAACCCAGGTGATCGCCACATTCGTATGGCGTTAGTTGCCGAAGAATCCGAGTGCGTTGAGGCAGCAAAGAGAATTAAAGACTTCCTCAGTCGCAGATAACCCCATAGCAATCAGTTTATAAAGATAACTCAGTTGGAGAAACCACACATGAGCAACACAATCTTCGCGTTCGGTCTCGGTATCGGCACACAAAACAAAGAAGGTAATTGGCTAGAAGTTTTCTATTCAGCACCAAGCCTGAATCCAGAAAAAAACACGCTGGATGCACTTTTAGAAAGCACCAATTATGAAGGTGGAAACGCGACGCTTGTACTAGAAGAAGGCGATCTAAACCGTTTACACATGAGCCTTTTAAAAGCGGGAAACATAGAACAGGCAGAGTTAGCTTCCCGTTTAAAAGCGTCTACTAAGCCTATTGTTTTGTGCGTATTAGCCGCTGATGAAGCACCAAGTAACCCTGCTGAAGCGTACCTAAAACTTCAACTAATCTCGCACCGCCTAGTCAAACCTCACAACACAATATTAGATGGTATGTTTGGCCTATTGATTAATACCGCATGGACAAGTGAAGGCCCTATCGACGTACGAGAACTAGCAGATCGTCAACTAAACGCTCGCATGGAAGGCCGCACCATTGAAGTCTTTAGCGTTGATAAGTTCCCTAAAATGCTCAACTTCATTGTCCCTACTGGCATCCGTGTCGGTGATGCCGCACGTGTTCGCTTGGGCGCTCATCTTGCAGAAGGCACTACTGTAATGCACGAAGGCTTTGTTAATTTCAACGCTGGCACTCTTGGCTCAAGTATGGTGGAAGGCCGAATTTCTGCTGGCGTGATCGTTGGTAATGGCTCTGATCTAGGTGGCGGCTGCTCCACAATGGGCACACTATCTGGCGGTGGTAATATTGTCATTGGTGTTGGCGAGAAATGCTTGATTGGTGCCAATGCAGGCATTGGCATTGGCCTTGGTGATCGCTGCATCGTAGAGTCTGGCTTGTATATCACAGCTGGCTCTAAAGTGGCCGTTTTGGATGAAAACAATCAAGTCGTTTCTACTGTCAAAGCACGCGAATTATCGGGCCAATCGGATCTTTTATTTCGTCGCAACTCAGAAACTGGCGCGATTGAATGCAAAACCAATAAGACAGCCATCGCACTAAACGAAGCGCTTCACGCCCATAACTAAAAATAGAAAACACTAATAACCAAGAAGCGCCATTTAGAGAGCACTTTAAATGGCGCATTGCGGAACAAAAAATGATTGAAATATTTGGCATCAAAAATTGCGACACCATGAAAAAAGCCTTTCGCTGGTTAGATGCAAACAACATTGCATACACTTTTCATGATTATAAGAAAGAAGGTTTAGATGAAGCTACTGCAAAAGCGTGGGTAGACAAGCTCGGCTGGGAAAATGTAATCAATAAACGCGGAACCACTTGGCGAAAACTCGAGGAAGAAACGAAAAACACCATGGACAATGAAAACGCCGTCCACATCATGATTTCTCAATCGTCTATTATTAAACGCCCCCTATTAAAAGTCGATGATTCGATTATTTTAGGTTTCAATATTGATGAGTACACCCAAAGGTTACGCTAGCGCAGGACTGGAGTATAAATACGTGGTCTCTCTTTGTTCGATTTAGGTGACGACATAGGCGTCACCGATGGGGTATAACCAGAAGATGGATTATCAGAACGGATCACCGGGACGAAATACGATTCTTGAATAACTGGCTGCTGAAAAAGGCTACAACTAGCAGAAATCAAACCTAAGAATACAACAACACCTAATTTCATAATCCCACCTTTGTATGAATCTCCTGTTATAGTAACAGAATCATTCATAAGGTAGCGAAAACTAACACAAAGGTAAAGAATGTCTGACTTGTCACCTACACTAAAACTTGCCGTAGATCTTATTTCTCGCCCTTCTGTCACCCCAGAAGACGCAGGCTGCCAAGACCTCATGATCGAACGATTAAAAAACGTGGGGTTTAACATTGAATACATGCCTTTTGGAGAAGTAAAAAACTTTTATGCAAAACGCGGCACTTCCGGCCCAAACCTTTGTTTTGCCGGACACACTGACGTTGTGCCAACGGGTCCAGAGGCTGAGTGGAAAGTTCCCCCTTTTTCTCCTGCTATTATCGACGGCATGCTCTACGGACGCGGTGCGGCTGACATGAAAGGTAGCCTAGCTGCTATGGTTACAGCGGTAGAATCTTTTATTGGAGAGCACCCTGATCATCAAGGCCAAATATCTTTCTTAATCACCAGTGATGAAGAAGGTCCATTTGTTGATGGTACAACACGTGTCGTGGATGCACTTATGGCACGCAATGAGAAGATCGATTGGTGTATTGTAGGTGAGCCTTCAAGCACCAAAACGCTTGGCGACATTATCAAAAATGGCCGACGTGGTTCATTTAGTGGTAATTTAACCGTACACGGGAAGCAAGGCCACGTAGCCTATCCACATTTAGCGCAAAACCCGATTCACCTAGCAGCACCCGCACTTGATGAGATGGCGCGCGCGCATTGGGATGACGGTAACGATTTTTTCCCACCAACCAGCTTCCAAATATCAAACATACAAGCGGGAACAGGAGCGACTAATGTTGTTCCGGGTAAACTCAATGCTCAGTTTAATTTCCGTTTTTCCTCGGAACTCGACTTCGATGCACTTAAAGTCCGCGTTATAGACATCCTAGACAGACATGAACTACGCTACGATATCGAATGGACATACAACGGACTGCCTTTTCTAACTCGACCAGGAGAGCTCGTTGATGCCATGGTTGACGCGGTTCAAGCGACGGTCAATATCACCCCTGAACTATCCACTTCTGGTGGTACCTCTGATGGCCGATTCATTGCTAAAATGGGTACACAGGTCGTGGAGCTTGGTCCAATCAATGCCACTATTCACCAGATTAACGAATGCGTCGATGCCGATAGCCTAAATAAGCTCTCTGAAATCTACACTCGCATACTCAAAAATCTATTTACAGACAAAGCATAAAACAAGTATCCAAATGAGAAACTCTATCCATAAATTAGCGATGAAGCTAGGAAAAAACCCTAGAATAGCGCTTATAAAAATGATTCAAGGCGGGTTAATTTTCGTCTTTGGAGTGCTCATAGTTATGGTCGCAGATCGCGTTATTGCAGAATCTCTTACTCAAGAGATTATGGCCTTATTTGGACTAATACTTGCGGGATGCGGAGTGCTATGGACTCTCGTTGGTTACCTATCAATGAGTATTCTCAGAATTTATCACATGATTAAAAAGAAGGATTAATAGGATGCAAACTGACATCGAAATATACACATTATCCTGCCCAACAGAAAAGATCATTGCTTGGCTTGAAGAAACATTCACCGTCGTCAATAAAAGTGAACCATCAAAAATGTGTTCAAAAATCACCATCAATTCGAATGGCAATGACATTGACGTGACAATTTTGAAGCAAGCGGCAGGCAAACGCTTTACCTCTATTTCATTTGATTCAGATAAAACCCCTTGGGAAAATGATATCGACTGCGCCAGACAGGCTTTTAAGTCTCTTAATTGCGAAGTCCGCTGTAATTTCGAAGCATGGGAAGAAGAAGGCGACCAAGACCCTGATCAATGGTGGCAAATAAACGCATACGGTGAAGGTCCGTTTATTTGGAACTAGGTTATCCGTAACAAAATACGCGACACAGAAACATTAATAGAGACTTTATACATGCAAATCACACTTCTGAAAGGCAAACTTCACATGGCCAGCGTAACGCAAGCTGAGTTATGGTATGACGGTTCCTGCGCCATCGATAAAGACCTTGTAGAGCTCGCTGGATTCAGAGAATTTGAACAAATTGACATATACAATGTGGATAACGGCGCACGTTTTCACACCTACGTGATATTAGCAGAATCCGGTTCAGGTACTATTTCAATGAATGGTGCAGCGGCAAGAAAAGTTCAGGTAGGTGATCGCGTTATCATCGCCGCTTATGGACAAATGGGCGAAGCAGATGCCGATCAATTCAAACCTAAGCTGGTGTATTTAAATAAAGACAACAGTGTTGAGCGAACCACCAATACCATTCCAGTACAAAAAGATTAGAGACATAAAACCCAATAAAAAGACAAAAAAAAGCTCGCTCTATATTGATAGAGCGAGCTTTTTTAATGAAGGTTACGCTACGCTAGTACAGCCAAAGCCGCTTCGTAATTAGGCTCATCTGCCGTTTCTGCTACTTGCTCTGTATAAATCACAGAACCTTTCTCATCCAACACCACAACAGCACGAGACAAAAGACCAGTAAGTGGGCCTGTTGAAAAAGTCAGACCGTAATCCGCACCAAACGTTGAACGGAAGCTAGATCCCGTATCAACATTATCAATACCTTCCGCACCGCAAAAACGGGCTGCAGCAAAAGGTAAATCCGCTGACACACACACTACGTTTACACCTTTTAATGCCGACGCGGATTCATTAAATTTACGAACCGATGTTGCACACGTTGGGGTATCAACTGAAGGAAAGATATTCAGCACCAATTTGGCACCTTGATAATCTGCTAAAGTAGCAACGGATAAATCCGTTTTAACCAATTCAAATGCTGGGGCCACAGAGCCTACAGCAGGAAGAGTACCAACAGTTTCAAAAGGATTACCTTTAAGTGTCACAGTTGTCATACAAGACCTCTAAAATAAAATAGTGAAAATTAACCGCGAATAATAGAAACGTTTTCAGCTTGCTTGCCTTTTTCACCTTCAGTGACATAAAAACGGACTAACTGACCCTCAACAAGAAAGCGGCGACCACGACCACGGATGGCACGATAATGAACAAACACATCATCACCATTTTCCATTGTTAAAAAGCCGAAACCCTTTGAAGAATTAAACCATTTTACTGTTCCTTGTTCACGGTCATCGTCTTCGTCTTCATCAGACTCGGAGTCGAAACCGACAGAACTAACCTTGCTAACCATAGCACCGACATAAACAGACACTAGAACAAAGCCAAAGTATATTAGGAAATTCGCGCCTATTTCCTCTTTCAAAACCCCTGCAATTAGCAGAGGTACAATCAAAGCAATAACAAGGCTAACTATAAATGTGCGCAACGAAAAAAAAGCGGAACCAGCAGAAGACTCTTTATTATGCGAAACACTATCCTGATGATCATTCATAAAAGTATATCTCTTATCAAATTAAATATTATTGTGAAGCGAGGCCCATTTTTAAAAATAGACTCCGTGTTAGTACAAAAGTGAATAAATAAATATTTTCACTAAACTCTTTTTGAAATTACCATGTGAAGCTAAAGAAGATAGTAGTAAAATACTCAACGTCTTTATGAGAGCAATTTTCACGCCACTCTTACATTTTACATGACCAATACTGGCGCCATATATTCGTATAGAACAGCTCATAAAATACGAGTTTAACTTAGTAAGGTTAACACACAGAAGGTATCTATGAACACCTCACAAATCAACCAACGTATAGACGAATTAGAATTCAAACTACAATTTCAAGAAGATACGATTGATAGTTTAAATCAGGTCCTAATCAGCCAACAAAAAGACATGCTTTTAATGAAAGAAAAGTTCGTCATGCTAGGAAAACAACTCGACTCTTATCGCCAACAACAACCTACTAACGATAGTGATAGGCCACCGCATTATTAATAAGAAGACTAGGCTGAAAGTGAATCGAGTGACTTTAAAACATAAATATCAAATCTTCCCGATTTACCTTCCAGTTGGTATGTTGGCTCGGAGTCATTTAAAAATGGAGCGCCTTTAGGGCGTTTCACGACCACTCGATATTCCGCTAGTTGCATAGCCTGAGACAAAAGATCATCAGCATCTAAATCTTTACCCACTAAATCCCTAAAAAAAGCCATTTCTTTTTTAGCCGCCGCTGACGACTTATCCGTGTGTGGGTACATTGGATCTAAATACACCACATCAAATGTCACACTGGGGTCTATGCCTGTTATATCGGTATCGAGCAAAGGCATTTTCGCCACAATAGCCGCAACTTCGTGATGAAAAGAAGCGCGGTATAATCCATCTTGCAACATCGCCCTAACAAAACCAACACGCTCACAAAGCGAGACGGAACACCCCAAACAAGCCAAGACAAAAGCATCTCTCCCCAAACCTGCCGTAGCGTCTAGCACCGACAAATTTGAACGCTTATTTAAACCAACTGCCTTTGCGATATCCTGTCCTTTTCCGCCGCCAAATCGTCGTCTATGATCCACTGTCCCTGAAGTGAAATCGACATACACAGGTTTAGGAGCCCCTTTTCCTGTTTTGGCAATAGCGACACCATCTGACGTTTTTAACAAAAGATAATCATATTGCGATACAAATTTAATTGGCTCACGCAGTGAAATAAAAGCAAGATTTAGAGACTGAGCCAATAAACGAGATTCTGATTCCAAAAACCTATCTGTAGTCGCAACAGCAATAGAATTAAGCAAAAGCATCTTCTCCAAAATACATCATCAAACAAAGCCCAAAAGAGTTAAGGTAAACATCGGCTTATTAAGTCTTCGCAAACAAGTTACTCAACGTCAAAATAGAAAAAAGCCTCTAAAACTAGAGGCTTTTTATCTGAGCTCAAAAATTAACCATTGAGCAATGCTCACTTCAGTCTACAAGGCACTCAAGATAACCCTTTAAATATACACTATGAGCAAGAGGGCAAATCCTAAAATTAATCTATAAACAAAAAAAGGAAAGAAGCCAATGGTATTAAGCCATTTTAAAAACAAATAAATACAAAAATAAGCACTCAGCGCTGACAAAATAACACCGACTAAGATACTAATCCAATCAACAGCAACATTTGAGGACACAAGCTCAACGAGCTTTAATCCACCAGCGGCTAAGATAAGAGGAATTGATAAAAGGAAAGAAAACCGAGCTGCACTTTCTCGACCAAAGCCCAAAAATCGTGCCGCTGTCATCGTAATGCCAGAACGAGACGTTCCAGGAATCAAAGCAAGCGCTTGAGCAAAACCAATATAAAGCACACTTTTAAAGCTAAAATCCTGTTCCGTTTTATCCGATGCACCAAAATGGTCAGATAGCCAAAGCAAAACACCAAAACCAATCGTTGTATAAGCAATGACTTCTACAGAGCGTAAATGAGTGCTAATAAAGTCATCAAACAACAAGCCTGCAATACAAGCCGGTATGGTCGCAAGGCAAATCCACCATGCCAGACGACTGTCTGGCGTCGATTTTTTGTCTTTTAAAGAAACACACCATGCTAAAATAATGTTCGCGATGTCTTTTCTAAAGTAACCAACAATAGCCACCAAGGTACCAACATGAACGGCGACATCAAACGCCAATCCCTGATCCTGCCAATTAAACAGTTGAGCTGGAAGAATTAAATGAGCAGAACTTGAAATAGGTAAGAATTCGGTCAGCCCTTGAATTAAGGCCAAAAATACAATTTGATACCACAGCATGTAACTAACGTTTCCCTATGCGAGGAGCCTGTTTTTCCCAGGTGATTTCATCCCTTAAATACGTTGGCATTGCTTCATAAGAAGACACCATCTCGCCTTTAATGAAGTGTAATAATGCCAACTCTGCAACGCATGCTGCGCGAGGCGCTAAGTCTGTCAAAACATGCTCTGGCGGCTCAGGAAGAAAAGAGCTCAATGCCTCCTCGTAACACCAACCAGACCCGACACCTTCAAAACAGTGTGTAAATGGCACCAAAACAGATGGCTTTATCACTCGCTCATCAAATAATGATGTAATTTCATAAAGACCATTCACTTTATTGACATGGTAGCCGCCTAGATAAATTTCACCCATACGGGCATCAAGCGCTGCTAACCAGTCGTTTTTACCCGTTTTTTGAAAACCTTCTAAAGACAAGGCCGCCAGTGTAGACACAGGAATAACGGGTAAATCAGCACCATAAGCCAGTCCTTGAACCACACCAGCACTAATACGCAGACCAGTAAAAGACCCTGGCCCTCGCCCAAAAGCAATGGCATCCAAGTTTGATAACGTCAATCCTGCTTGACTCAGAATTTGATCCACCATAGGCAAGATCAAATCATTATGGAGACGAGGCGCTATGCGAAAATCTTCCAACACAACACCATCAATATTCAATGCTACTGAACACGCAGGTGTCGATGTATCCAATGCTAAAATAACGGTCATGAAGTCATTAAGCCTTTAACGACGCTAATAGACTTTGTTTAATTTCATTCAAATCACCAACACCATTCACTTTCACAAACTTAGGCGCAGTTGATGCTTCCGTCTTTAACCAATCTTGGTAATATCCAATCAGCGGTGCCGTTTGATCGTGATAAACGCCTAAACGCTTACGAACGGTTTCTTCAATATCATCGACACGTTGAACAAGGTCATCCCCTGTCTCGTCGTCTTTACCTTCTACTTTAGGTGGATTATACACAAGGTGATATGTGCGACCTGAAGCTTCATGAACACGACGTCCACTCATACGCTTTACAATTTCTTCATCCGCCACATCAATTTCAACAACATAGTCGATTTTAACGCCAGCATCTTTTAATGCATCCGCCTGAGGAATCGTACGAGGAAAACCATCAAATAAAGCACCGTTAGTACAATCGTCTTGCGTCAGACGCTCTTTAACCAATCCGATGATAATGTCATCAGAGACAAGTTGACCTGCATCCATCACTGCTTTGGCCTTTAACCCCATCTCACTTCCTACTTTTACTGCGGCACGTAACATATCTCCAGTAGAGATCTGCGGAATGCCAAACTCTTCAGTGATGAATTGAGCTTGAGTACCTTTACCAGCGCCTGGCGCACCTAATAATATTACTCGCATAAAAAAACTCCAAAAGACAGCGTTAACTGATTTGCAATGGTGCCGACACAATCCACTATTGATACTAATACTAAGCACAACAGCAAGCGTCTAGGCAGACCTTTTGCATACTAAAAAAATAAATGGGCGCCAAGCATACCCAAGCAGCCCTTCAATATGCAAATTTACATGCATTTTTTTGTCATTTTCTTACTAATACTGAATATTTATTAACCATATTCGACTGTTAGCCTGTATTTTGCATACCACTAGCAATACCCGCCATGGTAATCATCAAGGCTTTATTCACCTCAGCATTCTCCTCCCCTTTACGGCTGCGATATAGAAGCTCGGCTTGCAGGTAGTGTAATGGGTCTATATAAGGGTTTCGTACGTCAATGGATTGACGAATAGTTTTGTTATCCTCAATGAGCCTTTCTTGTTTTTTCAGCGTTTTTACCAGCTCGCTAACCTGTTTTAATTTACTACGTAGTAAACGACCTAACCCTTGCAGCTCCTCTTTCACTAAGCGCTTTTCATAGTACTCAGCAATCTCAGGTTCCGCTTTCGCTAGAACCATATCAAGCATGTCCAAATAGGAACCAAAGAAAGGCCATTTTTTATGCATTTCTCGTAACTTTTCTAAATTACCAGATTCAATCGCTTGTTGTAGAGCATTTTCAGCGCCTAACCAAGCAGGTAGCATTAAGCGAATCTGCATCCAAGCAAAGATCCAGGGTATCGCTCGTAAGCTTTCTACGCCGCCATCTGAACGTCGGCGTGCAGGCCGAGAACCCAGTGGTAATTTAGCCAGTTCTTGTTCCGGTGTCGTGGCTCTAAAATAAGGTACGAAGTCTTCATGACCACGAATAATAGAGCGATACTGATTCATCCCCACTTCCGCCATTTCATCCATAATAGCCCGCCACTCTTCTTTTGGTGATTCAGCGGGTATCAAAGTCGCCTCCATCACCGCGGAACAATAGAGCTCAAGTGAGCGCACTGCTATATCAGGAATACCGAATTTAAAACGAATCATTTCGCCTTGTTCAGTCACTCGAATAGACCCATTCACCGAACCTGGTGGCTGTGACAGAATCGCCACATGAGCAGGGCCGCCGCCACGACCAACAGTGCCGCCACGACCATGAAATAACGTAAGGTGAATACTATGTTTTTTACAAAGACGCGTTAATGCCTCTTGCGCTCGATACTGCCCCCACGTCGCGGCTATTTGCCCTGCATCTTTAGCGGAATCTGAGTAGCCGATCATCACTTCTTGACGACCATTAATATAGGCTTTATACCATGGCAAAGAAAACAACTGATCTATAATAGGTTCTGCATTATCCAAATCCGCTAAGGTTTCGAATAAGGGTACAATTCGCATAGGAAAACTAACGCCAGACTCTTTCAGCATCAGAGCAACAGCCAAAACATCCGATGGCGCACTGGCCATTGAAATAACATAAGACCCAAACGAGTTTTGCTGACCATTTGAGATCATAGTAAACGTATCGAGAACTTCTTTTACTTCTTCGGTTGGCGTCCATTCCAT